>JAIRPM010000107.1 GCA_031257075.1 Spirochaetaceae bacterium | reverse complement strand
ACCACAAGCGGGACGCTGCCGAAGTTGTGGTTTGAATAAGTATGCAAATCCGCCGTCCTTGGCGGATTTGCATATCGGAGTTTTTGCGTAGCAAAAACTCCACCTAAAGCCTTATCTACACCGCCATCCTTGGCGGCATCCATGGCAATTTTGCTTATACAGTTTGCGTTTCACGCAAACTGTCCGCTTGGGAAACGGCGCACATCCTTGTGCGCCGTCCTTGGCGGGGCAATTCGGCAAGCCGAATTGCGATAGAGTTTGGCAAAGCCAAACTCTACTTTTGCATATCGGAGTTTTTGCTTCGCAAAAACTGTCCGCTTTGGAAACAGGCGGCTTCTCACTCTTTCAGCACTTTCCGCATTTTACAAATTGCGGTATACTGTGGTTGCTATGAAGAAATTATGCTTGTTATTGGCGGCGGCGTGCGCCGCGTTTGTTTTTGTGGCTTGTCAAGATGTGCTTTTTGACGAAGAGGATGCCGGCACGGAAAATGCGAAAACGGGCGGCGCGTCTGGCACGGCCGTAACCGGCATAACGCTGGACAAAGTTACGGAGGCTCTTTCTTTGGACGCAATAGGGGGGGGGGGGGGGATATTACCATGCAACTTTAAGCAACATTAATGCCCGAAAGCGCCGTGGACAAAACGGTTATATGGGTATCAATGAACGACACCGTAGCGACAGTAGATACTAACGGGGTTGTAACGGCGTGTGGCGCCGGAGTAACGGTGATAATAGCGCTGACGCGGGATGGAGGGAAAACGGCGGGATGCGTGGTTACGGTAGGCACAGGCGGCGGGCAGGCAGCGCCTCTAACGGTGTTGTATCCGCCGGTGGTGAACCCTCCCGGCGAGGAGTACACCGCGCCCGACAACTATACGCCGTATATTACGCTGAGTTTGTATGTAGGCATGCCGGCGGACACGGAGATATGGTATACCACAGATGGCACGACTCCTAGTGCGGCCCCGCCCAGTATCCGCTATGATGTCTCTGGCGACAGCGAGCCTTTTAGGATAGACATGGTGCCCTTCATCGGAGGAGGGATGAAGGCAACGCTCAAGGCTATTACCCATAGGACTGGCTACCAGGACAGCCCGGTATTGACGGCGATTTACACATCTCCGAGGGTTGCCCCCGTAGACTAGGCGCAGACAGCGAATGCCACATTAGGCACTACCATCTAGGGCGTGTGCTATGGCGGGGTAAGTTTGTCGCAGTGGGTGAAGGCGGCAAACTTGCGTGTACGAGCCTGTAGAAGTAGGGGGAATACTAACGGGAATTACTTGTCAATGAACAGGTTTTTTGAGCCGCTCGGCGCGGATTCTCGGTTAGATTGGTATGAAGCAATCCTGTCAATGAACGCAGACCGGCGCTTTGCAGTAATGACTTTTTCATATCCGAAGTTAAATGAATCTTTTTGCTTTTTTTGACGGCTGTGTTCGTTTGGCTTTTGAAAAGAATCACCCGAAGAAAAGCCGGCATGGAAGTGATGTAAAAGGTTCACTTTGACCTATAAATTCGCCGGTATAATATCACTAAGGAAGGGCTGAAGGAGTTTGGTATGCGGACAAAACCCTTCTTGCCGGGCGCCGCAACATCCTCGACGGAAGGGCCAAATACCAGATTGATAAAGGCCAATTCATCCCTAAATCTACCCTGCCGTATAGTAACTGCCGGGAAGCGCATTGTCTATTCCCTGTTGAATGTCAAAGTGATAACGCGAAGATTTTGCTTTTGCGGCTGACATTGTACAGAGCGCGTTTGCGGGGCGGCAAGGTTTCCACGCCCGATTCGGCAAATCCATGCGCTTCAAACCAATCCTGCGTACGGGTGGTAAGCACAAAAACGCGCTTGAAACCGCTTTCACGCGCCTTTTCCACAAGATAGTCAACAATACGTCCGCCAAGCCCCATTTCGGAAAAAACCGGGTCGGATGCCAATGCGGCAATTTCCGCCTGCCCTTCGCCCCAGTTGTGGAGAGCCGCGCAGGCGCGGATAGAACCGTCAATTTCCAATACAACATAGTCATCTTTTTTTTCTTGAATATCATTCGCGCTGCGGCGCACCAGAATATCATGCCGTACAAAAGGCTCCATAAGGTGCAAAACGTCAGGGATTTCAGAAGACCGTAAAGGCCGGATAAGGTCTTGCTCATCCGCATAAATCATCGTTCCCGAGCCAAGATTGGTAAAAATTTCACGCAGGAGCGCCCCTTCTTTGCGCCCGTCAATAATGTGAATACGCTCGATACCGGCGTTAGTGGCGCGAAGGGCCAATTCAAGTTGGCCGCGCCATTTGGCATGTTGGTTCTCCGTCCTGCCCTTGTAATAAGAAAGGGTAAGCAAAGTCTCCGCTTCGGCAGGCCTAAGCCGGATAATACGGCCATTTTCATCATGTTCAATGAAATCCGGTAAACCGCTGTCCAAAGCAGGCTTGAAAGGGCCGTCAGAAACGATGAGGAGTTTAACGGCACCCAGCGCTTTGCTTACCTCAAAGGCTATTTCATCACTGGAAACATTGTACGGTTTGCCGGTTGAACTCCAGCCTATGCAGGGCAGCACCGGCACCATGCCAAATTCAAGAATACGCGCAAGGGAGACGGTAAAAATTTTGTCTACTTTGCCGGTGTGAAGCATGTCAACACCTTCGACAACCCCGCATGCCCGCGCCCGGACAAAGTTACCGATAAGCGCGTCTATACGGCTACCGGCAAGCCCCGTGATAAAACCTGTCGCCGCATGAAAGGCCGCCATCTCAACAAAGGGTAGCGCTTCAGCCGTAGTGATGCGTTCGTTCCCGGCATAGGCGGAATTGATACCCTGCGACCGAAGCACCGAATCAATCCACTCCGAACAGCCGGGAACAATCACCGCCTTTACGCCGGATTTAACAAGCAATGCCAAATCTTTCATCAGATAGGCAAAACCGGTATCCTCGGTAACAGGGAAATCAACTTTTATGACCATCGTTGAACCGTTGAAACGGTTTTGGTAGCGAAACGCTTCCCTAACGATGTCAATACCGTGTTCTATAATCATTAATCATCAAAATAATCTTCGTCATCGTCTTCTTCGTCTTCTTCAAAGGCATCTTCTTCGTCTTCTTCATCCTCGTCGTCATCGTCGAAGTCCTCGTCATCATCGAAGTCATCATCGAAGTCATCGTCATCATCATCGAATTCGTCGTCATCATCATCGAATTCGTCATCATCTTCGTCTTCATCATCTTCGTAATCGTCATCCGCATCTTCGTAATCATCGTCGTCATCACCGGCAATAACAAGGTTTCCCATTTTTGCCGCCATTTGCGCAAAAAATACCCAGACGTTAGGGTTTCCCAGCCCGGAACCGGACAAGTAGAAAATCCCTTTTGGCACGGCATCACATTCTGCCTTCATCTTGTTAAATTTCATAAAAAACTCCCCTAAAACGATTTTTTGCGAACATAATGCCGCAATCATACAAAAAATAATACATGGTAGTATTCATTTTTGTCAACATTTTTACCGGCTAAAGACGCCCCGGCTTGTTCACAAGCCATTTTTCAACAAAAGCGCAAGGCCGGTATGTCATTTTGGCCTGACGCAAGCCTTCATCGCCGGTGTCTTGTTCGCGGTTTATTAACACAACCGAATCCGGCATAGCCTGTGCCGCCGCTTGATTTACATATTGAAAAATACCCCGGTATGTGTCAATACCCTTTTCAAAATGAACGCAGTACATATCCCCATTCCGCATACTTTCGCCCAACGAAAAAGCGACCGGCCTTTCTTCAATATAAACCATCGTACCGTCCAGCCCTAGTTGGCTCAAAAGCGCAAGCGCTTCCTGACATTGTTCAAAATCAGCCGCCTCGCCTTTAAGCCGCACCCATGTATCAAGCACTACCCGCGCATCCGGCACATTTTCCGCTGTTAAAGGGCGCGTTTGCGGAGTGCATTCGGACAAAAAGGCGTTGACAAGGTTTTTTTTCTTGTGAAATTTTTTACCTCGCAATTCAGCAAGTTCGCCGCGGTTGTACAGATAATCAAAATTGTTGCGGCTTTCTTCGAGTGCGCAGCCGGCCGCCTGAACAAGCGCTTCCGCCGCGGATTTTTGACTTGCTGTTACCGTTTTCCACATATCAAACTGTTCAATAAGAACGCCAAGTTCATCAAGGGACGGAATACCCGCAGGCACCGAGAAAAAAGTTCCCGTCTTGCCGGAAGCGGCGTGTTCCGGCTCTTTGCCGGCAAGAATAACTATACCGTCTCTTAGTTTTGATACGGTATAAGCGTATTTTTGACGGTAGAGAAACATACTTCCAAAAGGAAACTCGCATGCGCCATCGGGATGGTTGTCGGTCAGCGGGTACAATTCTTTGCGCATTTCCAGCGTGAGCGGCGCAAAAGCGGGATAAACCGGGATACAATCCATTGTTCAAATGGTACTTGAAAGCGGCATATTAGATAAAGTAGGGCGCAAGCACCCTCTGAAAATTTGCCGCCGCTATTCCGGCCTGCCCTACAGACGGCCCTGTATGCCGAGCGCCCGCAATTCGGCAATAAGGCGTTTTTCGTTTTCCGGCGCGAGAACACCCAGAGGAAGCCGCGCCGGCCCGGCAGGCAGGCCGGCAAACGCAAGCGCCCGTTTTATGGGTACAGGATTGGTTTCGATAAAGGCCGCTTTGGTAAACGGCAGCAATTCATAATGAAGAGCGCGGGCTTCTTCAAACTTGCCCTCGAGCGCGAGAGAAGTCATCTTTTTTACTTTTGCGGGAAACAAATTAGACACCACCGAAATAACGCCTGCTCCGCCCAACGCGATTAAAGGGAGTGTAAGCGCGTCATCGCCGGAAAGCACCGGAAAAGACTTTTTACCCGCCATAGCGTGAATAATATCACCCATTTGACCGATGTCGCCCGATGCTTCTTTTACCGCGTCAATGTTAGGGATTTCGGCAAGGCGCGCCATAAGGCCCGCCGGAATATTTCTGCCGGTGCGCCCTGCGATGTTGTATACCACGACAGGCAGGCCGCAGGCGGCAACCGCTTCAAAATGGCGGATAAGGCCGTCATCATTAGGTTTATTGTAGTACGGGGTTACGACAAGCGCCGCGTCCGCGCCTAAATCTTTTGCCCGTTTGGTATAAAGCACCGCATGTTTTGTCGAATTTGACCCGGCACCCACAATGAGCGGCACTTTCCCGCCGGCTTCGCGCGCCGCTATTTTGATAAGCGCCTCTTCTTCGGATTCATCCAGAGTAGGCGTTTCGCCTGTAGTGCCGATAGGAACGATACCATCAATACCTTCGGCAAGTTGGAAACGGATAAGTTCCCTAAATCCGTCATAATCAACATCTCCATTTTCTTTCATTGGAGTAATGAGAGCAGTCATAGCTCCGCGCAGCGCTTTCATACTACCGGACAGTGTACTCCGCAAATTACATATTGTCAAGAAATCGCGTTGAATGCCAAATCATCGTGTGCTCAAAGGCATACACCGGCACTGCGGCACATAGACAAAATACTCTTGCGCCGGTATACTCAAAATCTATGATTGTTCGTTCAAAAGCACCCCTGCGGCTGGGATTGGCGGGAGGAGGCACCGATATTGCGGCCTATTACCGCGAATACGGCGGGTATGTGCTTAACGCCACAATAGATATGTACGCATATTGCACCATAGAGCCGGCATCATCGGAGGGTGTTGTTGAATTTTATGCGGCAGATATGAATGAACGCGAACAATATACGGCAGGCAAGCCGCTCCCCCTGAATTCAAAGTTGAAATTACATTGCGGAGTGTATAATAGAATAATACGCGATTTTGCGGCCATTATACAGAAAGCGCATGCGCCGCAGCCTCTTTCTTTCACTATGACTACCTACTCAGACGCGCCGCCCGGTTCGGGACTGGGGTCATCATCTACGATGGTTGTATCAATACTCAAGGCATATATTGAATATTTAAATTTACCGCTTGGCGAATATGATATCGCCGCGCTTGCATACAGCATTGAGCGTGAAGATTTGGCGCTTGCCGGCGGCAAACAAGACCAGTATGCGGCAACATTCGGCGGATTTAATTTTATGGAATTCTATGCGGACGAAAAAGTAATTGTAAATCCTCTGCGCTTAAAACGCTGGATACGGAATGAACTCGAAGCATCGCTTGTTTTGTACTACACTGGCGTATCGCGTGAAAGCGCCAACATTATTGATGCGCAAATAAAAAGCACCTCATCGCATGACCCGCGCCGCCTGGAAAGCATGCACCATATAAAAGATTTTTCGCTGCGGATGAAAGAAGCATTGCTCAAAGGCTGCTTTTCGGATTTTTCCGCATGTTTGAATGAAGCATGGCAGGCAAAGAAAAACGCGGCCGATGCCATTACCAGCCCTTTTATTGACGGCCTTTATGATTTTGCCATGGAACACGGCGCGTCATCGGCAAAAATTTCCGGCGCGGGCGGCGGCGGCTTTATGATGATATACTGTAATCCGGTACACCGCATGCGCCTTGTGAATGCTCTGAAAGAAAAAGGCGGAACTCTGTTTAACGCTAGTTTTACCGAAATAGGAACGCAGGCATGGACCATATATTAAATTTAATTACACGGTATCCCGCGCTTGAATGTGTACAAAAAGAAATCACGCAAGCCGTATGTGAAATGCATGACAGTCTTTCACGCCCTCCGTTAAAAAAAATACTTATCTGCGGGAACGGCGGCAGCGCGGCTGATGCCGGGCACATCGCCGGCGAACTAAACAAAGGCTTTCTTAAAAAACGCCCGGTAACAAAAGCATGGGGCGGCTTACAGCGCCTTGAAAAAGTGCCGCCGGACATCAGAGACGCGCTGTTAAGCCGCTTGCAGCACGGTATACCGGCTATTTCCCTTTGTGAAATGAGCGCTGCGCTCAGCGCTACAATAAACGACAACGGAGCGGGATTTATGTACGCGCAGTTGGTGCAATCGCTGGGAAACGCGGGCGATTTCTTTATCGGCATATCAACTTCCGGCAATGCAAAAAATGTTCTCTACGCCGCATGGACTGCCTGCTCCAAAGATTTGAAAACCATAGCTCTTACCGGAAAAGACGGCGGCAGCCTTGCCCGTATGTGTGATATAGCAATACGTGTGCCAGAAACTGAAACATATAAAATTCAGGAATTGCATTTGCCGGTATATCATGCGCTGTGCGCTGAATTGGAGGAGCGTTTCTTTTAATGCAGACAATAATAATGGCCGGCGGTAAAGGTACGCGCATAGCGTCCGTCGCGTCGGATATTCCTAAACCAATGATTCCCATACAAGGAAAGCCCGTGCTGCAGTATCAAATCGAAGCATTGGCAAAATCAGGCCACACAGATATAATTTTGTCCGTAGGACATCTGGGCAGTATAATAAAAAATTATTTCAAAAATGGCGCGGACTTTGGCGTTCATATTGATTACTACACCGAAACCGAACCTCTCGGCACAGCGGGCGCGCTTTTTCAATATATCGAAAAATTAGACAAGGTATTTTTGCTGCTCTGCGGCGATATTCTTTTTGATATGGATTTTGCGCGGTTTATTGAATTTCACAACGCGCACAACGCGCTTGCTACGCTTGCCGCCCATCCGAACAGCCATCCCTATGACAGCGGCCTTTTGGAAACAGACACCGGCGGCCGGCTTACCCGCTGGATATCCAAAGAAGAACCGCGCGTTTATTATAAAAATTTGGTAAATGCCGGAATTCATATTATATCAAAGGAATTATTATTAAATGCAAAACCGGCGCAGGCAAAAGTTGATTTAGACCGCGATGTATTGAAACCCAATATACAAAGTTCCCGCATATTTGTATACAATACGCCTGAATATATAAAAGATATGGGGACGCCGGAACGCTTTTATCAGATTGAAAATGATATCAAAAACAATATACCCGCACTGCGTAATTTAGCGCGTAAACAGCGGGCTGTCTTTTTGGACAGGGATGGCACACTGAATACGCTCTGTTTAGGAAGCGCCCCGCCGCCTTTGCCGCACAAGTTTATCACCTGTCCTGAGGAACTAGAACTGGCGGACGGCGCGGCAGAGGCGGTCAGGCTTATAAACAACGCCGGCTGGCTGGCTATTGTTGTAACAAATCAGCCTGTGATAGCGCGGGGCTTATGCACGCTTGAAGCGCTCGGCGAAATTCACAAAAAACTGGAAACAGCATTGGGGGAAGAAGGCGCCTACCTTAACGCGGTATATTTTTGCCCGCACCATCCCGACAAAGGATTTCCCGGCGAAGTTGCGGAATTCAAAATTGACTGCGAATGCCGCAAACCCAAACCGGGCATGTTAATACAGGCGGCCGCGCGCTTCAATATTGACTTGGAAAACAGTTGGATGGTGGGCGATAGCTTCCGTGATGTCGAAGCGGGTAAAAACGCCGGCTGCAAAACCGCCTACATTGATTATGACGGACGGAATACCGGTGCCAATTTGATTGTAAAAAATTTGCGGGAAGCGGTAACGGAAATTCTACGTATATCCGATGACGATACTTGCACTTGATACCGCTTCTGAAATTTTCTCCATTGCGCTCGGTACGGAACGCGGCCTATTTACATTTGCGGCGGAAGCGGGCAATTCCCATTCGGAAATTTTATGTGATGCTGTTGAATCTGTACTTCGCTGCGCTTGTATAGAACGCGATGCCATAAGCCTAACTGCCTGCATGCGCGGGCCAGGTTCGTTTTCCGGTTTGCGGATAGGTTTCGCGTTCGCAAAAGGACTTTCGCTTGCGCTTGGCAAACCCTATGTTTCCGCGCCCACCTTGGAATGTATTGCCTACACGCACCGGAATTTCCGCGGGCTTGTTATTCCGCTTCTTGACGCAAAGCAAAAACGCTTTTTCTGCGGGCTTTACCGCGAGGGTGAGGCTTTAACTGAAAATTTAGACATTGACGCGGAAGCGCTTGCCGCCCGAATTCCGCCAAATATTCCGGTGCTTTTGACCGGGCCGGCTGCGAGTCTTGCCTTCGAGCGGCTTGGGAACACGGCCGGTTTTGAAGAACAGCGTTTTATCATTGACAGCGCGGCACGGGCCGGCAATGCGAGAGACTTATTGAATGTTATTACCGAGCAGGTTACACTTAACAAAAGTATTTTATCGACGGGAGATGACGATTTTTCGGCTCCAGATTATGCAAGGCCGGCTGTATAAAAGCCGGTATGAAATGCCGTTCCTTTGAAACAGGCACTGTTTTGGAAAAAGCCGCATCTCTTTCATTAAAAACTGGTGGAAACGGTGAAAGAAACTATTGGTGTGTTGGAAGAACTCGAAGAACAGAGTAATGGGAATACAGGTGCTGTCCGCCAACCCATTCGTCCGGCAGATGCGTCTGCTTCGACCCGGCAGCCGAATCCCCATGACCGCCAGGGAACACCCTTGACTGTACAACCTCATCCTGCGGCCCGTCTCGTTCCGCCGCCTCCGCCAACTGCCGGCAGCGCGCCGGCAGTCAAGAGAGCGCCTTCTGCGGACGCGCCCGGTGCCGCCTCGGGTCTCCTTCAGTTGGGGATACAGGCTAATGTGTACAACAATTGCCTTTTTTCTGTTTTGATGATAGATGCGAATTTTCAAATTATTTATTCAAATATGCGCGCCCAAAATTTTTTCAGCGGTTATTTCAAACTGGGGCAGAATGCTTTTTTCGACCTTTTTGGCAAATATTTTACGTTTGAAGGGGTGCGCGGCATCCGCGCCGCCGTGCTAAAAGGAGAAAGCGGCTATTGCTGGCGGGGAAAAGCCGAAATCAAATCGCGCAACCATCCTAAAGTATTTACCCGTGTATATATATATCCGGCAAATATTACAGCGCAGGGGAGGCCTTCGGTATGGACGGTGCTTTTTGACGATGTTACCGAAGAAAGCCGTTCATTGCTGCGCTCTGTGTTTGTCAGCCTGCTGGAAGCATCCAAACTGAAAGATAATGATACGGGCAAACACATTACCCGCGTTAATTATTATGCGGAAGCGCTTGCAAAAAAGTTATTCAACAGAACCGGGTACCCGGAAGTAGATGCTGAGTTTATTGACAACATTGGATTTCTTGCGGCAATGCATGATGTAGGCAAAATCGGCACACCGGATGATGTACTCAACAAGCAAGGGCCTCTTTCTGATTGGGAATGGAATGTAATGAAAGAGCATACCAAAAACGGCGCGTTTATTCTTTCGACATACCCCAATCCTATGGCAAAAGAAATAGCGCAGAGCCATCACGAAAAATGGAACGGCAAAGGCTATCCTTTTGGCATAGACGGCAAAAACATACCGCTTGCCGCGCGCATTGTATCTATTGCCGATGTATACGATGCCCTGCGGATGAAACGCTGCTACAAGCCCTCATACACGCACGAAGTTACTATGGAAAAAATGATGGAAAGCAAAGGTAGCCAGTTTGACCCGGAACTCCTCGATATATTTGCGGAAATGGCAGGTGAATTTAACAAGATATATGAAGCAAACAAGGATATGGATGCCCTATGAATATTATTATTTGCGGCTACGGTAAAATGGGCAAACTTATCGAAGAACATGCCCTGGAAAGAGGCTGGAATGCGGCGGCAGTTGTTGACCCGCTGTACAAGAACCCCGCATCGGGCAAAATCAATACGACTCCGGCAGGTACGCGTGTATATCAGAAATTGAATGATATTGAATTTAATACAACGCCGGATGCAGCCCTTGACTTTACACATCCTGATACTGTATATGAAAATATTATACAATTTGCGCAAAAAAGAATTCCGCTTGTTGTGGGAACTACAGGCTGGTACGACAAACTCCTTGATGTACGTAAAATTGTTACACAAAACAATTCATGCCTGTTGTGGGCGGGTAATTTTTCACTCGGTGTCAATTTGTTTTACAAAATTGCGGAATACGCATCTGCCCTCCTTGACAATTATGCCGAATACGATATTGCCGGCTATGAATTCCATCACAACAAAAAGGCGGACAGCCCTTCAGGTACGGCAAAAACCATAGCGCAAAAGGTAATTGCCGCGGGGACGCGCAAAAAACGCGCCGTTTACACTATGCTTGACCGGGCTCCTGAACCGGAAGAACTGCATTTTGCAAGCCTGCGCTGCGGTTCTATTCCGGGAAAACATGCCCTTGTATTTGACAGCGCCGCCGATACAATCGAACTTACGCATACTGCCCGCAGCCGTGCCGCGCTTGTTTCCGGGGCTCTTGCCGCAGCAGACTGGCTGGCAAAAACCGCCGCGTCAGGAAAAACCGGCGTGTGGACATTCGATGATGTTTTAGGGTAATACAAATGAAGTATTATGTTATGCAAGTGCGCGCTTTGTTTGAAGAAAGATACATACATTTATGCGAGCACCTCATTAACACTTTTGAGATAAAACTTTACTTTCCCAAGCGTGAATACTTTGAACGGCGGCAGGGGAAAAACGAAAAAGTGCAAAAGCCCGTATTCTCCGGCTATGTTTTTTTGGAAATAAAAGACTGTTATTCTATTGATATACTATTTTCACAACTACGCGCTGTAGAAGGGTTTCTGCGTTTTTTACATTCCAATGATAATATTACGCAACTGACAGGGCGTGATTTGGAAATAGTTTTGCGTTTTTTACAAAACAAGGGAATTACCGGAATCTCAAAAGTATATTTTAATGAAAATGATAGAATTGTCGTTAAGGCAGGTCCGCTCGCCGGTCTTGAAGGCGCTATTACAAAAGTTGACAAGCGCAAGCGCAGGGCGCGCGTAAGGCTTAATTTTTGCAGCGAAGCGTTTGCTGTAGATTTAGGTTTTGAAATTATAGAAGGCAGGCCTGATACTTAAAAATGAACGCAAAAAAGATACGCAGACTGCATATTATCGGTGCCGGTTTTGCCGGCCGCTCGCTTGCCTGTGAAGTAAAGGCCAAACCGGTGCTAGGTGAAGTTGTCGCTTTTTTGGACGATGACCCCGCGCTTATCGGCAAAGAAATCGAAGGCATACCGGTACTAGGGCCTGTGCGCAATGTGGCAAAATTATTACGCCGCAGATCCGGCGATGAAGCGGTTATCGCCATGCCGCAGGCGGAAAGCGAATATTTAAAAGAATTATACATTATTCTAAAAACGGCTGGTTTTGAGCGCATACGAATTCTGCCGGGTATATCGCAAATTATTGATGGTGATGTACATCTAATCCAAACACGTTCAGTAGACCCGCAGGACTTACTGGGCCGCACGCCGGTTGCCGTCAACTTGAAAGAAAGCCTTGCATACTTGCGCGACAAACGTGTTCTTGTTACCGGTGCCGGCGGCTCTATCGGTAGCGAACTATGCCGCCAATTGCTTTCCGGCGGTGTTGAGCGGCTCTACCTTTTGGGACATGGGGAAAATTCAATTTATCAAATAGACCGCGAATTGCAAATACTGCAGGAAGAAGGAGTTGGTGAAAAAACTTCCATTGTTACCGTAATAGGCGATTTGAAAGACAGCGATTATATTAATTACCTAATCAAGAATTTAAAAGCGGACGCGATTTTTCATACGGCAGCCTATAAGCATGTACCGCTTATGGAATCAAACCCTGTTGCCGTTATCGAAAACAACGTTTTTGGCACGCTCAACCTTGTCCATGCCGCACGCGCCTGTAAAGTACGCCGTTTTGTATTTATTACTACGGACAAAGCGGTGGAGCCGGTTTCGACTTACGGCGCGTCAAAATATTTGTGTGAAAAATTGGTACTGCAAACAGCGCGGGAATTGTCCGCGGAAGAACGGGACGCTTCAAATTTTATGGTTGTTCGTTTTGGCAATGTACTCGGTTCACGAGGGTCTATTGTACCGCTTTTTCAAAAACAGATAGAAAAAGGCGGTCCTGTTACGCTCACGCATCCGGATATGCGCCGTTGGTTTATGACTATTCCAGAAGCCTGCTCGCTTGTACTCAAAGCCGGCGGAGTGGGCGAAAACAGCGGTTTGTACGCCCTCGATATGGGAGAACCGGTACGGATACGTGATATTGCTGAGCAGATGATTCGCTTTTATGGTTATGAACCGGAAATTGATATAAAAATAGAATACATCGGCCTGCGTCCCGGTGAAAAACTGGACGAAAAATTATTTGCGTCTGATGAAGCGCCCATCCGCACCAAATTCAAAAAAATAAACCGTATAGACCCCCGTGCCGAATTGTGGAACGAAGCGCTCGATTTGGACAGCCTGATTGAGAAACTGCGTCTTGTTTGTTATTTTGACGCGGCAAAACCGGAATTGTACCGTAACAGCGTTTACCTTCGGCTTATATTAAAAGACGCAATCCCTTCGATGCGCGGCAATGAAGGAGCGGCATTTTGACCCCTCTCCCCTTTGCCCGCCCTTTTATAGGGCGCGAGGAAGAAGATGCCGTCCTTCGTGTTCTGCGCTCAGGTTGGCTTACCACCGGAAAAGAAGCGCTCAGTTTTGAACAGGAATTTGCGGATTTTTTGAACCGGGGAAAAACAGATGGGCAGGTTCAGGCTCTTGCCGTTAATTCCGCGACCAGCGGCCTGCACCTTGTACTGGAAGCGCTGGGGGTAGGGCAAGGTGATGTTGTGCTGGTTCCACCGCTGACCTTTGCGTCAACCGCTGAAGTTGCCCGCTATTTGGGGGCGGAAATTGCCTTTGTTGATGTTGAACCCGGCGACTTCTGCATAGCGCCCATGCGCCTGCGCCAAACACTCTGTCATCTCCGTTCAGGCAAGGGAGCTTATGGGGAATACGGTCCGCGCGGCACACCAAAAGTGGTTATTCCGGTTCACTATGGCGGTATGCCCTGCGCTATGGATGAAATACTGGACATTGCTCATGAACTGAATGTAGCGGTGCTGGAAGATGCGGCACATTGCTTTCCGTCATTTTTGCCGGATGGGCGCGCCGCCGGCACATTAGGCGATGCGGGGGTTTTTTCGTTTTATGCGACCAAGACCATCACTACGGGGGAGGGGGGGATGGTAGTAAGCCGCAATCAGGCGCTCATTCAGCGTATTTCAACGATGCGGCTGCATGGTATCGACCGGCCTGCATGGAACCGTTACACGGATGTGCGCGGTTCATGGTATTATGAAATTATCGAAGCGGGTTACAAGTACAATCTTCCTGACATCCTTGCCGCGCTGGGACGAGTGCAACTCAGCCGCGCCTTTGACCTGTTGGCAATGCGCCGGCGACTTGCCGGCATCTATGATGCGGGATTTTCGGGACATCCGGCGCTGGAAATTCCTCCCGTAAACTCGGCCTGCGCCTATCATCTGTACCCGCTGCGTGTGAAAGACAGCGCTACGCGCAACCGTTTGATAGATGCGCTCCAGCAAGAAGGCATTGGTGTTTCTGTACATTTTATTCCTCTGCACACGATGCCCTATTACCGCCGGCGCTACAATCTTTCCGCTGATTTTTTCCCAGCCGCAATGGATGCTTTTTCACGGGAAATTTCCCTTCCGCTCTGGCCCGGTATGACGGATGAGGATGCGGCGCGGGTCATTGCGGCGGTAACTAATTTTGCGTTTTAAAATAAAAAAGAAAGGTTACAGCGGGAAAAACACGAAGCGCGGGAATAAAGAAACGGGAGGTTGCACCGCAGTTTTGCCATAACCTTTCATGCTCAATATAAAAAGTATGCCCACTATTTGCAATTAAAACGGTAAAATTATATGACAAATGTAATTAGAATAGCGCAAAAAACTGAATTTTTTGTACTGTTTAATTGTACCTAAGCGGCAACTTATGGCGAAGTGAAAAAAAAATCCCGCCCAGGTAATCGAACGGGATTTTTTGGTATTTTACAATGATTTTTAAATTTTTTATTTATAGAAGCGATATTTCCCTGCTAATAATAACCATTATTAGCAGCTATGGCAACAGTGCCTTCATTTTCCTATCTGAATAACCCGTTTTTGAGCCTCGGCGCGTTTTTTAATTTCTAAACGCAAAAGACCGTCTTTAAAACCGGCATCCACGGCATCGGTGTCGGCGTTTTCCGGCAGCCGGAATGACCGGCTAAACTGCGAACAACGCCGTTCTCTAATAATATACTGCTTTTCAGTATCTTCTTTTTCGCTTTCATTGTCAAGCCGTGATTCGATAGTGAGAGTCTTGTTGTCGACATTCACTTCGATGTCCTTTTCCGCATAACCCGGAAGTTCCACTTCTACAAGGTAAGCATCATTCGTTTCGACCACGTCAACCGCAGGGAAACGTCCCAAATTGCGCCCCAACGCGCGCACCCCTTCTCCAAAGAACGAATCAACAAAACGTTCCATGTCCAACAGGGAATTTTCCCCATTAAAGGGGTGATACAGAGAGAGTGTTTTCATTTTTTCCTCCATTGAGTCGCTCAACGAGCGCCTCATGCCATTTTCGGCATTGTAATAAATTTTGCGGCGCACAAGCGCCTTATACTTATATTGTAGCACAAACTGTGCCAACTTCGCTGCCATTCCTCTAATCCAAAAATGACAGATTTTTTACCGGTTATGCGCAAACTACAGTGTTTTTATAGAGCCATCGGCATCTGTTTTGGCATACATCCAAAAATAAACGTGTCAAAATAACACATGTGTATCAATATGATATTTTTGAGTGCAATTTTGATACACTTATGCCCTTCCCAACCTGAAGGTTGGGACTATCTTCTATAATAAAACAATAGTCTTGTCGCGCCGTTTCTGACCGTTATATTGTTGAATCTGCCTGTTTCCGCAATATCTTATCTTTGAATGCCGATATTATAAGAGGCAGTCATAAAATCAACCGAGTTTTGCAACTGCCTCTAAAAAACTGAAGTTTTAGAAGTTCCTTTAAGATATGAAAGCAAGAACGCTTTTTTTTGATATTTTTTTCCTTATGCTCTTTCTGGCGGGTTCGGTATATTCGTACAGTCAGTTCAAGTCGGCTTATGATTACGCGCAGTTCAAACAAAAAATGAAGGTATGTAAAAGCCCCGTAGCGCTCGCGGAAACCGCGGTTATACAGGGCGAGAAATCTATTCCGCCCCCTCTGCTCGAAGGGCCGGCGCCTCAGCCGCGCCTCTCCGCTCCCCGCGAAAACGTTTTTTTTTACAATGGGCCGGGCAATGACGGCATCCTGTTTACATGGATGATGAATCCATGCGCGGCATATTATACGGTACGCATTTCCACCCGTTCCGACCTTCGGCGGCCGCTTGTCGAAGAAACAGTAACCGCAAACAGTTTTTTGCTTGGCAGCGAACGGCTGTCGATTTTGCCGGAAACCACATTCTATTGGAGCGTTGCAGAAACCGATATTGAAGGCGAGACTTCCGCATGGAGCGAGCCGCGCACATTCCGCACCGGCCTCTGGGCATGGTAACCAGACTTTTCTCAAATAGCGGAACGACCGCTTTCCAATAGTCTGGATTTCTATTCAGTTGCTTTGAAATTGTACAGCGGTTTGACTGCCGCAATAATTTTTGCGGTGGGAGTAATATTGCGGATAATATCATTCATAGGCTTGTAGGCTGCCGGGCTTTCATCGAGCGTATGTTTGTTTACTGTTGTTGAATAAATGCCTTCCATTGATTTTTTGAATTCATCGACAGAAAGCGTGGCAAAAGCTTTTGCCCGGCTCATAAGGCGTCCCGCACCGTGCGGGGCGGAAAAATTCCAATCTGCGTTACCCAGCCCTTCACAAACAAGACTGCCATCGCGCATATTTATTGGAATAAGCAGTTTTTCACCGGATTTTGCGGATACAGCGCCCTTGCGCAAAATCATTGTATCTGTATCAATATAATTGTGTACCGTTGTAAACGATTCGAGTATATCATTTTTGGTAATATTCAATCCGGCGCATATTGTTTCCATCATTGCTTTACGGTTGCGCGCCGCAAAAAACTGCGTAATTTTCATATCGTTGATATAATCATCAAACAATTCGCCCTGCGCATAGGCAAGGCTTTTGGGCGTATCAATAACAATCTGATTCTTCAGCGTTTCAACGGCATTCTCGATTTCGGCATGCCGGCCTTCGGCCTTCAACTGCTGAATAAGCGCGGCAATATCGCTTTCGCGTTTGTTATTCAATTGTTTCCATGATTCCGCTTGATAGTAATTGGCTATTTCCTGTCCTAAATGGCGGCTCCCCGAATGTATTACAAGGTACAAATTACCATCTTCATCGCGGTCCGCTTCAATGAAGTGGTTGCCGCCGCCAAGCGTCCCGACACTGAGCCTTGCCCGGTTTAGATTTATATGGGGGCAGCGAATAGCGTCAAATGGAATATCCGCCGCAAACGGGTGAACGGTTTTTCGAATACTGCGGCCGCAGGGAATTTCACGGCGCACAATGCTATCGAGTTCCGCCGGATTAAAATTGCCCGCCCTGGCGCTGCCCGCATACAAAACAAGCGTTTCCATACCACAGCCAATATCAACGCCGACAAGGTTTGGTACAATTTTGTCATGGATGGTCATCGTTGTACCAATAGTACAACCGGCACCGGCATGTACATCAGGCATAAGCCGTATGACGCTGCCTTCTGTAAAAGGCTGGTTGCAGAGTGTTTCAATTTGTTCCCTTGATTTTTCATCAAGGGAGTCTGTCCAAACTTTTGCGCTGTTGCAGGTGCCGATTATTTCGAGCATAGGTATTAGCGCCTACCGCCTTCTAGCGCCGCTTCCCACCGCCGCGAAAAAACACACGCACCTGCTTGATAGCGCCGTTACCTTCGCTTTCCGTACCAACATCGTCCATATCGCCTATTGCGGTATGTATGATACGCCGGTCAAAAGGATTCATAGGTTCCAGCAACAAAGACTGGCGGGTGCGGCGCACTCTGTCGGCCGCTCTAAGGGCCATACGAACAAGCGAATCCTCGCGGCGCAGGCGGTAGCCTTGACAATCAAGAATGATGCGCAGGTTTGGCCGGCCTTGTTTTGCGGCGTAGTTGTTTACGATAAGTTGCAATGAGTCAAGCGTATGACCTTTGCGGCCTATCAGAACAGGAGTGTCGGATGCTTCAATGCCGGCTACCAGTTTGCGGCTCTCACGGTACAAAATTGCCGAAGACGCGTCCGTATGCCCCATTAAGTGTACCGTCTGCGTGATAAAGGCGAGCAAATCTTCTTCAAATTCGTTCTCCGGCGGCAGCGGGGCGCTGGGCTTTTGATACGTCAATTCTGACCGGCTGCTGTCACGGTAATTGCGTCTGCCGCCCGTCTGCCGTCCTCCGTGCCGCTGTTTGGCTTCTCCATTGACCGGGTCTATACCGCCGTCATCAATGTGAATACGGATTTTTACATAGCCTTTTCTAAACAGCCCTCCTTTCTGAGACTCAAGGATTTCAACATCGAAACAATCTTGTTCCAGTCCCAATTCTTTAATAGCCTTATCTACGGCCTCTTTTTCTGTATGACCGTCAAATTCATATGTCATAACAGCCTCCTAAATTAAGATTTCATTAGTTGGGGGGGCAGCAAAGAGTGCCAATTATAGTTGTTAGCACCGCAATTTGCCTTGATTTACTACCCCAGCCCCTTATCTCCGCCGCCGTCTTCTTGGCGGCGTTACTTTTTGCGGCGGCGCGGCAGCGCCTATACCCATTTCGGCGCGTTTGCCTTTTAAGTATTTGTTGATAGCAAGTTGCTGCACCATAGCAAGTATATTGCTTGCTATCCAGTACACCAAAAGCCCTGATGGTACATTGTACAGAATGAAAAAGAACATAATAGGCATAGCATACATCATTATTTTCATCTGCTGATTCATAGCCGTATCCGGCGTTTGCGTTACTTTTGAATATATCAGTTGGGAGCCGACATAGATGAAAGGCAAAAGGCGTATATCACTCCAGCCAAGGAAAGGCATTTTCCAGTCAAAATGTAAAATCGATTCGGGACGGGACAAGTCGTCTATCCATCCCGGAATAAAAAGCGCGTTGCGCAGGTCAAAGTGATTATTAAAAAGATTATACATCGCTATAAAAATAGGAAACTGGATGAGAAGTGGAAGACAGCCGGACATAGGGTTGTATTTTTCCCGTTTGTAGAAAGCGGCTAATTCAGCATTCAGTTTTTGCGGGTTGTCTTTATACTTGTCCTGTATTTCTTTCATTTTGGGGGCAAGCGCCTGCATACGCAGGGTGCCTTCTGATGATTTTTTTGTAAGCGGAAAAAGAATCAGTTTAACAAACAATGTTACCAGAATTATGGCAATACCATAGTTTGGGACAAGTTTGTAAAACAACGACAGCATCCATTTTAGGCCGGTTTCCAGCCAGCCGAATGCGCCCCAAAAACCGCTTGCATTCGCTATGCTTTCCATACGGATATCCCGCATTCCCCATGCATTGTCCGCGTTGTCATAACGGGCAAGCGCTTTCTGTGTTTTCGGGCCTAGATAGAATTTGAAACTGTCGGTTGTACGCGTAGCTTTGAGCGGCGGATGTTCGATAAAGAGGCGGGAAGCGCTGGAAAGGCCGCTCTCATGCGGACGCTGGCTAAAAATCAATTCATAAGCGGTCTCGTCCGGCAGCACAAAAAACGCGAAGTACTTTCCGGCAATAGCCGCCCACGAAACATGCGATGTAATACGCGCATCGGTATTGTCATTCACCTTTTGGGTCTTTTGTTTGCCGTTAATATATGCGACATAGTGGCGGTATTCACTCCGTTCATCCAGTGTTTCAAATTCCGGGCCTATCTGCGGGCCAAAGGAAAGCGTATAGGCGCGCCCGTTAAATTCGGGTTGAATGCCGGAAGCCGTGCCATCTATGGTAATATCCAGTTGGAACATATATTCATTAGGGTAAAAGGTATAGCGTTTGGTGAGCCGGAAAATTTGCGGTGCGGCATCTGTTCCGCCGCCTGTATACTCAAAATCACGGTAAAACTCGATTACGGTATCCGACACGCGCTGGACGGCGAAGTACGCGCTTACCGGCGCGGCTTCTTTGCCGCCAAAGGCAATGCTTAACGCGCGCGCCGGAGCGCTGCCCGTAAGTATCATCTCCAAACCGGTTTCTCCCGCCGAATGTTCTTTTAGTTTGAATGAAGTCAATTCACCGCCCCGGTTGGAAAGCCGGATGGTGGCGAGCGGCGTTTCAACAGTATAGATTTCTTCCGCTATAGGAAATCCCGCAAGGGCATCTGCCGTGTCGGCGGCGGCCGGCGTATCGAGCGCTGTGGCCGTAATTTCTCCGCCGGGGGTGCTGCCCGGTTGTGCCGCAGTTTGCGTGGCAGTCTGTCCAGCCGTTTGTCCGGCAACAGCGGTTTGCCGGGGCGGGAAGAATGTAAACTGCACAAAATAAAAACCTATCAACACTACGATTGAAAGAACGATAGCCAAAATGGTGTTTTTTTCCATTACGATTCCTTTTGGGGTACAGGGTCAAAGCCGCCGGCACAAAAAGGGTGGCAGCGCAGCAACCGCCGGAACGCAAGATACACGCCCCGCAAAAATCCATGCACCGAAACCGCCTGATACGCATACGAAGAGCAACTGGGATAAAAGCGGCAAGAAGGCCGTAGGTGAGGGGATATAGCCAATTGATAAAAACGTATCATCATAAGCGCGGTAACTTTTGGGATGAGGCACAGAGCCATTTTCATTATGTAACAAGTGTAGATTCTGGCGGGATTTTGGACAAGAGGGCATTCAGAAATCAATGTGTTCCGGCAAGCGCGTCATTGTCTCCGCTGTCCTGAGCGTTCTCCGGTTTACCGTTCGGGGTATCTTCCAGCGGGACAGTTTCAAGGCCGTCATCAATGATGCCAAACATCACACACCGGACAATATTCCGCATTTCCAGAGGCATAACATCGGCTGCTATGTGCAATAGCGAAGTGTCATTTTCCGGGTTGTAGTCAATTGAACTTACAACGCCGACAAGACTGATAGGTACTCTGTCAATAAAAAATTGCAGTATAAGCCGGAAATAATTTTTTGCTTCTCCTCCAACCAGCACCGAACAGCCGGTATCCGAGATGTCTTTCATACTGCAATTTATGCTTTTGCTGTTCTGAGCATTTTCGTTTTCTTCGTTTCCGATAATAAAGAGGCGCGCCGGTTTGTTAGTTTTTGCTCTGATATTAGTCCTGTTCTGGGTGCGTTCTAATTTTTCAGTGTGAGCCAACGCAAGTACCGGTATGTCGCCGCTGGAAAACATTTCATCCATTACGACCGTTTCAAAACAGTAAGCCGCGTCATCTTTGCGCCAAAAATAGACCTGTATGCGTTTGCCTTTCCATTTAAACTGTACCGGCAGCGAAGAACTGTCGGGACGTTCAACAACCATTTCTTTTGACGTATTCTTTATCAGTTTTGATATAAATGTACCATGTCCGCCGGCTACTATTTGTATTCTTTGCATTTCATTCATCTCTTCGGTTTTCGTTATCCCATGCCGCCATTTTGGTTTTTCCATTTCCATTTTTTTGCGGAATTCAAATAGTTTATCCAAAAACTGCTTGTTTTCTTCCATATTGAAAGTTCCTGCGGCGCGGTACCTCTTTACGATAAACTTGATACAGGCATCCATTTGCGGATGAGACCAAAAAAGCGCTGCCGGATGTTCTATGTTTGATTTTTTTGCAAGTTCATAGAGAAGTTTTATTTCCATATTGCTAAAGCCGGAATCTTTCCCCTTTGCGAAAAAATCTATCCATGAAAAAGCTGTTTTAGATTTTGATTGCTGTGTGTGCTGCGTAATAACCAAATGTTCCCAATATGAGAAAATTCCCAGCCCTATCGCGGCTGCCGCGACAAGCCCCAGCATAATCGTTGTCATATATGTGAATGTTTTTGTAAAAATGCGTCCGTTGATAGAACAGCATTTTCGCAAAAGATTTTATCCTTTAATAATAAAAAATGCGGCTTCGTACCGTCAAAGCCCGAAACCGTAAACCAGCGCTCAAAAGCCGCCGTGGTTTATGGCCCAGATACCTTATTTTAGGCAAAAGTCCTAGCCGCCTCTAGACAGGTCCCCTGTAGTGGGTGGTGAGTAGTGGGTAGTGAGTAGTGTTTTGTCCGGTAAATCAGTACTAACGAAGTTATCTCCGTTAGTACTTGTATTTCTACCTGAACGGAAACTGTCCACTACCCACTACCCACTACCCACTACCCACTATTACCCCCCTCTTGCACAAAACACCCGCCTCCTATAGCCTATTTCCGTTATGAAGAAAGTAGAGTACCTGAGCGGCTATACAACCTACATACCTTACATACAAAAAAACGCTAAAGTTTTGACCAAATCTGCCGACTCTCTCTCTCTCTCTCTCTCTCTCTCTCTCTCTCTCTCTCTCTCTCTCTCTCTCTCTCTCTCATAGTATTGAATTCGCTACTCTGCTCATGCGGCGGAGGGCAAGGCACAGTCACGCCCAGACATATACAGGCGGGGGAATCCCGCCGGAGATTATATACATTCCGCAAAAGAGCGGGGGAA
>JAIRPM010000093.1 GCA_031257075.1 Spirochaetaceae bacterium | reverse complement strand
CGTGTGCTCTTCCGATCTTAACACTGTATGGGACTTCGGCGGTCTTCCGCAAGGAAAGTGGCCTACGCTGAGACAGTGAACAGTGGATAGTGGACAGAAGTTCGGGCAGTATATTTGGTTCTTTAATACCGATATATCGGCCTGAAATTCTGCTCACTATCTCACTGCTTTAATTCTTCTCAGCAAGCCTTTTTCAGGAAGTGGAACGGCAGTTTGTTGTTCCGCTTCCTGTTTTTTGTAGTAAACAGCTGGTAGTGGGTAGAAGTTCAAGATGATATATCAGTTCAACTGTTGATATCTTCGTTAGAACCTGATATACCGCCCTGAAATTCTACTTACTATCCACTACTCACAACCGAATTTATTCCCCAAAACAAAGCAAAAAACACCGTCAAAGCGTTATAGAAGTATGAGAGAACTAATCATAAAAACGAGCGCTGTTGTACTTGCCGGAGTATGCTTGTGTTGTAATGGGCATATTACCGGCCCTGCGGCAGCCGCGCTGCGGGCAAGAAAAAATCAATCCGCGGCAGTATCAGGCATTACAGCCGCGGCGGCGGGTGCGGCGGCATCGGGTGTTGAGGGTGCCGATGGAGGCATTACGAAAAATTCCCGTTCTTCACGGCAGGCAAAATCCAAAAAACCGCGCGCGCAAACCAAAAAGAACGAAAAAACCCCGGCTGAAAAACCGGCAAAGGGCAAGAAAAAAAAAGCCGGTCAAAAAGACACGGCGCTTGCGGACGGGAAACAGAGTACGCTGCTTGGCGTGCCGGCTGTAAAAACAGCCTCTTCCGCTCAACCAAAACCGGTAGGCGCGAATATCGAATGGAAAGTTAAATGGATCCCTGATAAAAATCTTATCAATTATGCCGGTATCAAAGTGCGCCTGCCGGGAGAATTTACGGTACGGGCGCAAGGGTTTGACCGCCGGCCGGGGATGCCATGGGAGGAAACAAACGAAGCGCGGCAGGACTTCGGGCTGGGGCTTTATCAAAAGACTTTTGACGCGCGGCTGTTATATGGCGGTATAAACAGGTGGGGGCTTATGAACCGCACCAAAAACCTATGGGCGCATAATCTTCCTTTTTTTGAGGCGCATAAATCTTCCGGTGCCGACTTGTCGTCAGCGCTCGATACGGAACCTGATAGGACGCTTTTCGCGCAATTGTCATTACCGGCTTCGGCACCGGTAAACGTATATGCCGCTTCGTATGTACATGACGGGCAGCCGGCGGATTGGACGGCGGGTGTGCGCTATGCGTTCACCCCAAAGGTCAGCCTTGCCGCTGAGGGTTTTTACAAAAATCAAAAACTTGAAGAACGGCCGGCAACAACTTGGTTTCAGGATAAACCGCGTCTGCCGGAACGCGATTTTGAATTTTATGCGGGAAGCCTTGTGTTTTCAAATCCATGGGTAAGTTTCGCCGGCGATACGGCTCTTTCCCGGACGTTTGCGCAAGGGGATGGGTTGTATGCGAACGGCGTTTTTCGCGCCGGATACAGGCCTTGGAATTTTTCTCTCGCCGCCGAAAGCGCGGGAAGCCGTTTTTCCGGGAGCGATGGCGCGGTAAGCGGAGCGCGTTTTCGCGCCGGTTCGCAGTTTGAGTGGAAAGGGAAACGGTCAATGGCATTCAAAGCGCTAACAACATTGACTGCCTCCGCATTGGGCGAGCCTTTTGACCGCAGCAAGACTTCCTTTTATTACCATTTTCCCGTATTGGGGCGCGGCAGCCTAAATATTACCAGTCTAAGTTTTGCGTTTGAGAGGGATGGCGTGCGGCCGGATTCTATCAAAGACGGCTTTGAAGCCGCCGCCGTTTTTCGCGCCGGCCCTTTCCGGCCTGCCGTCAAATACGCTTGGGACGGCGTTACCTTTGCGGAACCTGAAAGCCTTATTATGCCGTATCCCAATCCGGCGGATATGCATGAATTTGCCGCAAGCAAATTAACTCTGGATTTGGGATTTGCCTATTCGTTTTTATATCTGAAGGCATCCGCGATATGTGAAGACTCCGAAAAAAAGGGGCCTGTATGGAAAAGCGCCTATACGGCTTCAATAAAACACAAATGGGGGACTGTAAGCGCGAGAATAGATGGAAAACCGGGAGGCAGTTTTTCGTATTCATTTACGGCAAAAACGGTTTTTTCTTTTTAGGGCGGAGAATTAAAGGGAAATGCCCGCCGGATTTTGCGGGCGCGATTATTCTGTTTCCATGGCTTCTTGCAAGTAGACCATAGTGAGGAAAACGAATACATAGGCTTGCAGGCAGCCGTCAAACAGGTCAAAGTAGATGCCGGCTATCGCGGGAGCGGCGGGCGGGAACGCGGCGTAAACCAGTTCAAGCACGATAAAACCGCCGAGTATATTGCCGAAAAGACGGAGGCAAAGTGAAGTTGGTCGTATCACATAATCAAGCGCTTTGACAAAGCCGTTGATAGGCAGGGGCCGGTAGAACCCTCTTAACCAGCCTTTGAAACCTTTGTGCCGGAATTCATTGAAGATGACGATGGCCATCGACATAAACGCTAGGCAGAGGGTAACGTTAAAATTCTTCGTGGGCGGCCGAATGGGAAATTCAAAGTGTTCCAGCGCCGTGATATGCATATATTTGGAAAAAAATTCACCGGTTGGAATTATGTTGAAAATTCCCGCGACATTGCAAAGGGCAATATAGAGAAGCACGGTGCCGATGTAGGGAACAAACCCTTCCCAATGATGGCCTATCGTGTTTTTGCAAATGCCGCTTATCAATTCTACAACGCTTTCGGCAAAGTTTTGTGCGCTGCCGGGGATTTTTTTTAGTTTGCGGGTGAGAATGAACGACGCTATGATAAGAACGGCCATAATGAGCCAACTAACCACGACCGCGTCTGTAATGAACGGCACTTCCTTGCCGCCTATCGTGAGGCTTGCAAATACATAACTTTCAGTTACATTTTCCACGGCGTTTATACTACGCTTTTTTGCAAATTTATGCTAGGGAGGCATTTCGAATTGGGCCGCCGTAATGCGGCCGCTATTCATAGAAATGATTTCCGGTTATACTACGGAAGTAGTTTATGCGGCAATTTAAACTGTTTAACACAAAAGACCTTATCCCGCGCACGGTAGAACTGTTTAACGGGCGGCTGGCCTATACGCCGCGCCTTTTTGGCAAGGATTGTGTTTCGGGCATAATAGTCGGCATTGTCGCGCTGCCGCTTGCTATGGCTTTTAGCATTGCCGCGGGGGGGACGCCGGCGCAGGGTTTGTGGACGGCCATCATCGCGGGTTTTTTCATTAGCGCGCTGGGCGGCAGCCGTTATCAAATAGGCGGGCCTACCGGCGCTTTTGTTGTCATCATTTTTGCCGTTATCGGCAAGCATGGGATGGGCGGCCTTCTTGCCGCGACCGTTATTGCCGGGCTGCTTCTCTGCGTTATGGGGCTGTGCGGGCTTGGCAAATTTATCAAGTACATTCCTTATCCTGTAACAACCGGTTTTACCGCCGGCATCGGGGTTATCATTTTTTCTCAGCAGGTAAAAGATTTCCTTGGACTGGATATCGCGGTGAGTTCGCCGGAATTTTTTACGCGGTGGGTGGAATATTTCCACGCGCTCGGTACGCTGGAGATGCCGGCTCTTGCTGCCGGTGCCGGCACGGTTATTATCATCATCATTTTAAGGGTCTTTTTTCCGCAGGTGCCCGGCGCGGTTGCCGCCGTATTCTTCGTTACGCTGATTATCTACTTTGGCGGCGTGGATGTTGAAACTATTGCCAGCCGGTTTGGCGGCATTCCCCGCGCAATTCCGTTGCCGGTTATACCGCCTATTAGTTGGGAAGTGATTGTTGATGTTTTTCCCGATGCCGTTACCATCGCGCTTTTGGCCGCCATAGAAAGCCTCCTGTCCGCCGTTGTCGCGGACAGTATGACCGGCGACAACCACAATTCCAATACTGAATTGATAGCGCAGGGGATAGGCAATATAGCGGCCGGTATTTTTGGCGGAATTCCGGCGACCGGCGCGATTGCCCGTACAGCGACAAATATCAAATCAGGGGCGGTAAGCCCTGTGTCCGGTATTGTTCACACGGCGACGCTTATGTTTTTTGTACTGTTCGTGGCACCTGCCGCCGAGCAGATTCCGCTGGCCTGCCTTTCCGCCGTCCTTATGGTTGTTTCGTGGGATATGAGCAACATGCCGCGTTTTATCCGCATCGTCAGAACGGCGACAAAAAGCGATGTGTCCGTGATGGTAACTACGTTTGTACTGACGGTAGTCGTGGATTTGACTTTTGCGGTGGGAGTGGGGTTTGTACTCGCGCTATTTCTTTTTATGCGGCGTATGATAGAAGTAGCGGGTATCAAAGCCGAAAACGACGAAGTGATTCATCAATTGGCGTTTGGCCATGACAACAAAGATTCCGAATTTATACGAAATCTTGCCAAACAAGATATCGAAGTTTATGAAATCAACGGGCCGTTCTTTTTTGGCGTAGCGGATATGCTGCAAAATACGCTGCGGCGCATGTCAAAAACCCCGAAGAAAATTGTTTTGCGGATGCGCAGCGTTCCCGCTATTGATTCCACCGGCATTGCCGCGCTCGAATCCCTCTTCCTCAACTGTAAGAAAAAGAAAATTGCGCTTGTCATAGCCGAAGCGCATGACCAGCCGCGTTCAGCCCTTGCCAAATCAGGCTTTTTTGACCTGATAGGTGAGGGCAATGTGGTAAGTTCGCTCGAAGCGGCATTGGCCTTATAACACGCCGCCCGTTCCGCGTCCTATGTGAGCACTCGCTCTGGCAACGCCTCAAGTTTAATTTTACAAATTTACCCCGTCATTAACCTGCAAAGTGAAACCTTTTTGCTTGTCAAATATTTAATAATAGTAACCATTATTGTTAGTAAAAAGGATGCCTATGATTAAAGTCGTTATCGTGGATAGCCAAATATCGGTCGCTGATTGTGTAAGGTCAAGCCTCTCGGTCGAAACCGATTTCAAAGTTTGCGCTATAGGAAAAAACGTTGCGGATGC
>JAIRPM010000076.1 GCA_031257075.1 Spirochaetaceae bacterium | reverse complement strand
GACCGCGCCGGCAACTTCGGTTACTACCTCAACAGCGGCATGGTTGAGACAGAAGCCTTAACGGATGCCGGCGAGACAGCCTTCGTGCGCGGCATGATAGAACGCCATGTCCAGTGGACTGGCTCCGAATACGCCGCCGCCATCCTTGCGCGGTGGAACGAGGAACAGGCGCGTTTCGTAAAGGTGATACCTACGGAGTACAAGAAGGTGCTGGCGGGACGGTAGGGGTATACTTGCTGGCGGCGGCTGGGAAGTTTGCTACATTTTGTTACAGTAAGATGCCGGCTCTAATGGTTTTACGTAGTATTCCATAACTTTTTTTATTGATTCTTCGATGGATTTTTCTACGGACTGTTTAAGCGCCAATAGGGGTAAAACGATGACGGACGGCGACAACCGGATAGGCTGGCCGGCGCGACAGCATGCCCAGAAAACGCCGCCCAAAGCGGCGCTGCCAAAAAACCATAGGAGGTAAAAAATGGCAAAGAAAATATGAAAACGGCAGAGTTCAACAGTTCAAACGTATGATTTCAAAAAACTATTTTATGCCCGGCGTATCGAGTTCCTACAGATTGAGAGGCTGGTAATGATCCGCAAGGCAGCAATCAGCGCCCTCTTGCTGAATGCCGCAGAATTTTTGTAGGATATTTACGGCAACCTTGTAAAAGCGTAACCTTTGCAAGGTTGCCATAGGGAGATAAAGGTAATGAAACCGGCTTTGGTTGTTTTGGCGGCGGGTATGGGCAGCCGCTATGGGGGCATTAAGCAGATTGACGGTGTCGGATGCCATAACGAGACGCTGCTCGACTATGCCACATTTGACGCAAAACGTTCCGGTTATGGAAGCGTAGTGTACATTATCCGCAAGGATATCGAAGCGGCTTTTCGTGAGCGGATTTTCGACCGCATCGCGAAGAATTTTGACGCTTCGTATGTGTTCCAGAGCCGCGAATCGTTGCTTTCCCCAGCCCATAGAGAAGCGTCAAAAAACCGCGTAAAGCCCTGGGGCACTATCCATGCGCTCCTGTGCGCAAAAGATGCCGTTAAAATGCCTTTTACCGTGATAAACGCTGACGACTATTACGGACGCGCCGCCTTCGAAACATTAGGCGCGTATCTTTCAAACATCCCCGCCGATGGAACGGAACATGCAATGGTCAGTTATGTGCTTGGCAATACAATGAGCCGTTCCGGCTCCGTTTCACGCGGTGTTTGTACGGTAAAAGACGGCTACCTTGTGTCAATGCAGGAACAAACGAAGATAAACTACGAAGGCGAGACGATAGTGAGCGAACTCGAAACAGGCAAAATTACCCTTACCGGCGCGGAACCGGTATCAATGAACTTCTTTGGGTTTTCCATCGCCGCCTTTGATTGTTTTACCGCGTTTTTTGAGGAATTTATCGGACGTAACGCGGCAAATGAAAAGGCGGAATGCTTGCTGCCGGAAGGCGCCAGTAAAATAATCGCGGACGGCAAGGGCAAAATCAAAGTGTTTACTTCGCAGGAAACATGGTTCGGGATGACCTATCCCGAAGACCGCGCCCTTGTCCGCGCCGAAATTGCTAAAAAAATTGACGGCGGGTACTACCCGGATAGGCTTTGGGAAAAGGAATAAGCGGGCCGGCGTTTCAGAGCGGCCGTTTAAGGCAACGCCGCCGCCATGTCCGGTTGACAAACAATAGGCAGCCATTTTACAGTATATTTCAGGAGAACGTATGAAAAAGAATAGTTTACCGGGACAGAACAATGGAGGGATTAACTTGATTTTGAAACTGGCATGCTTTGCGCTCATTGCGTATATGGCTGCCGGCTTTGTTTCTTGTACTTCGACACAGGTAAAACGAGTAGGCGCTGAACAACAGCGGGATTTGAGCGGCAAATGGAGCGCCAACGATGTGCGTGAAATTGCCAGGAAGTTGATAGATGACTGCCTTGCCAGTCCCCGTGTAAATACGCTTGTTCAGGACTGGAAACGCGCTCACCGGAATCAAAATCCTGCCTGTGTGGTTGGGAATTTCAAGAATTCAAGCAGTGAACATATTGATACAAATATACTTGCGCGGGCGCTGGAAACGGCAATAATGAACAGCGGGAAACTTGATTTTGTCGCCGGAGGGGCAGTGCGCGAACAGTTGCGCGGTGAACGGATACAGCAGGCGCAAAACGCGAGTGAAGCGACAGCGGCGGCTATCGGCAATGAGACGGGCGCGGCGTTTATGCTTTCAGGTGATGTAAAAGCAATGCTCGACCAGGACGGCAATAAATCCTTCCGCAATTATTTTGTTGACGCGCAGTTGACCAATGTCGAAACCGGGCGCATAGTCTGGCAGGGGCAGGCGGAAGTTACCAAAGAAGTGATTCGGCCTAAATCGCGGATGTAACGGTGCGCAGCCCGTATACGCGGTTTTTCTATTGTGTATGCCTTCTTGTTATTTGCGCATGCGCGACAACTAATGAAGCATACCGAGGCATTGACGAAAGCGTCCGGCGCGGCGCTTTTGCCGATGCCCTTCAGTTTATAAAAAAAAATCATGCCGCGGTTTATCCCCGCAAAAACAAAGTGCTTCTGCATTTAGACAAAGGTTTTTTGGAACACTATGCGGGCGACTATGCCGCTTCTTCAAAAGATTTGGAAGAAGCGGAAATTTTTATCGAAAAGTATTACGCAAAAAGTATTACGCAATCGGCGGCATCATTTATTACAAATGATAATACAAAGGATTATGCCGGCGAAGAATACGAAAATATATATTTAAATATTTTTAACGCGCTTAATTATTATCATCAGGGAAAAATTGAAGATGCCGTTGTTGAAGTGAGGCGTGTAAACGAAAAACTTGAACAACTGGAAGCAAAATATGCCAAAGCAATAGCGAAGGCAAAAGAGGCCAATAAATACGGCCGCAGTGTAAAATCCGATACAAAAGTAAATTTCAATAATTCCGCGCTGGCGCGCTATTTGGGAACGCTGCTCTACCACGCTGACGGAAGGTACGATGATGCCCATATCGAATTTGCCGCGATAGCGGATGCTTTTAAAACAGCGCCTAATGTGTACCCTTTTCCCTGCGCGGATGCGTTCAAAGCGCATGGCGAGCCGGGTTATGAAACCGGCCCGGAACTTGCCATTCCCAAAGACAAGGCGCGGCTTAACGTCATAGCCTTTTCCGGGCTTGGCCCCTACAAAGAAGAAGAATCTACAATTATTCCGCTGCCGCTGCCCCCGCCTAATAATATTGCCCGTATTTCGCTGCCCCGGCTGGTAAACCGGCCTTCCAGCGCGACACGGGTAAGCGTAAGCATAAAAAGCGATGTTTCAGGAGAAAAGGCCGCTTTTACATTAGATTTACTGGAAGATATGGGACTTGTTGCGGCCGAGACATTCAAGGCAAATTACAGCCTTGTCGCGGCAAAAAGCACCATGCGCAGCATAGGCAAACAAATACTGGGCGCGGGGTTGGCAGGCGTTGCCGAAGACAGCGGCGGTTCGGCGCTCGGGCTTCTTGTCGGTATCGCGGCAACAATAGCGAATGTCGCAACGGAAGAGGCTGATATTCGCGCGGCCCGTTATCTGCCGCGTTACGCTTTTGCGGGCGGCGTTAATGTTCAACCCGGAAAATACACGGTAACAATTACTTTTTCATCCGGCCAAACACAGGAAACAAGTATCCTAGCCGAAGCCGGCAAACTCAATCTTGTGGAATCTTTTTGTCTTAACTAGGAACACTGATTAAATTGACTCTAATAGCGTTACCCTAGAACGGCATGGGAGCGCGGCCGGGCTGTTGGGTAAAACCCTCCGCGCCAAAAAGATTCAGCGCGCCTGTACGCCATTCATCAACCGCTTCCATAACGAGCCGTTCAACATCGTGCCAGTCATTGGCCCGGGGGCCGGGTAAATGCGTGTTAGTAGAATTGCTATATACAATAGTACGACAGCCGCTTTCGCGCAGGCTTGTTACATTTTGCGGCGCGTCATCAATATAAACATGAGCGCCGACCGCCCCTTTGTCCTTCATAAAACAAATGTCCCAATAGGGGATATCGTGTGAATCAAGCCATTCAACAGTCTGTACAATAGTTGTTTCATGGTAATGTTTAAGAAACAGCCTGTGGGTAATAATGCGGATGCGGATACCTTTCAATGAAAGTTTGCGGAGTATAGAAGGCGCGTCCTTTATCGGCGGCATTTCGCGGAACAGGTTGCGTTCAGTTATCGCAAAACGGTGCAGCCGTTCATAGCCGCCGTATTCTTCCAGCCCCCATTCTTCAAATCCATAGCCGACATCTGGGGTAAGCGATTCGAGCGGTTTATCAAGCCACTCGGCGGCTATTTTTCGCATTTGCCGGTAAAAATCCCCCACTACGCCGTCAAGGTCAACACCCAAAATAAATGCGCTCTGATCCATAACTTATTATGCCGGCAAATACCTTATTTGTAAATATCCTGCGCACCTGAACGCATGAACATTTTGGTTCATTGAAGACAAGCAGGAACCTTCCCAATTTCTCCAGAAACGTATCGTTCAAATCCGCTGAAACACAGAAAAAAAAAGGGCTGTTTTGCCAAATTAAGCCGCAAACTCCACGCCGCCATAAACTCGGTGTGTAGATTTCCCTTGACTATTCTTTTTCCATGTGGTATATTTGGGGTATGCGCTATGAAGTGGGTGCTTTTTTTGCGGGAGCGCGGCCTGTTCCGGCCTGTGCTTATCCGGCGGCGGCCGTTTTC
>JAIRPM010000141.1 GCA_031257075.1 Spirochaetaceae bacterium | reverse complement strand
CTGCACAAACAATGATTGCACTGTACTCATTTTTATCTCCTATAAAAAGAAGCATGGAAAACGCAAAACGTTTGAAACGCGAAGCGGTTTCCGCATATTCCTTATACGCCTAATGAATTCGACAGTACCGCCGACTCGCGCTTTGCGAACTCCGGCTTTTGGTCGAGTATCAATTTTAGCGAGGCTTTTGAACATTCGGCTATGCATTCGGGCAAAGCGCCGCCCTTGTACTGTTTGCATACCGAACATTTTTGCAGAGCAAGAAGCAAATCCCCCGCAACAAGCACCAGCGCTTCCTCTTTGCATGTAACCTTACAGGCGCTAAGCGTACACCCTACGCACCTGATTACCATAAATTCCTTTGTTTCCACATTACTATTATCACATAGTTTTGCCTATAATGCAAGTTTTTTTTTAGAGCAATACTGATTAAATTGAATCTAATCCGTATTGCTCCTTGTAGTTGCTCATGCGGCTACAAAACAGCCGACATTACGCAACTACAGAGTAAGAGGCACTGATGCAGCAAGCGCCATTCCTTTGCATCATTTTATTATACTACTCACGAGGAGACCCTATGAAATCTAATTTTATTCACCTTAGGACTTTACAACAGACCATTTCAGTGCCGTTTGCGGTATGCGCCTTGTTAGCATGCAGCAGCCCATCCAGCCCGGAAGACAAAACTCCGGCGGCAACACCTGTCATTAACCAACAGCCGGCCGGAAAAACCTTTTATGCGGGGCAACAGCCAACCCCGCTTACTGTGGACGCATCTGCCGGCGATGGCGGCTCTCTCTCGTATCAATGGTTCAAAGGGCAGCCGCCGGCCCCTGACAAGCCCCGTAACCGCGCATCCGGCACCGCGCAGGAAAGCGAAGCCATTGAGGGCGCGACAGAATCATCGTGGTCGCCGCCGACAAACGCTGTCGGTAATTTTTTCTACTATGTTGCTGTTACCAATACCAATGCCACCGTGCCTGGTAAAAAAACGGTAACAGTGTTAAGTGAAGCGGCGAAAGTTGTTGTGCAAAAACTGGTACACACGGCGCAGCCTGTTGTTACAGGGCCGGGTGCGGACGCGGTCTATGCTGTGGGACAAAATGCAGCGGCACTGACTATCAATGCGCAGACGAACGATAGCGGCACACTCAGTTATCAATGGTACAGCAATACTACAAACAGCAGCCAAGGCAGCAGCCCATTGGCAAACGAGGTAAACGCCGATTTTACACCGCCGACAGGGCAGGCAAGCGAATTGTGGTATTATGTTACCGTTACCAACACGAATACTGCGGTAAATGGCAATCAAACAGCAAATGCGGACAGCGTTCCCGTAAAAATTACTGTTAGTGCTCCAAAAACCATCACGCTAACAAATACCAAAAAAGAAGAAAATAGCGTTTATGGGTTGGGCGAACCACTCAGCCTTAAGGCAAAGGCCGAACTTGTAAATGGGGCGCAAGTTGATGTTACCAGTATGATAAGCGCACAAACATTAAACGGGCATGACCCGTCCAAAACAGGAACCCAACAGATTAGGCTAACGCTTGCCGGTATAGCATCCGCGCCGCTTGCCATCGAGGTAAAAACGCTTACCGGCCGCATTGCTGCCGGCAACGGCCTTATTCTTCTCTATGCGGATGAAACATGGCCTGCGGTAACAACCGGCGCAAATCTGGGCAATAACAAAGATATTATCCTGCGGGCAGCCGCTAACAGCCCTCAAAGCACCGGATGTAAAATAACACTTACCGGTACGGGAAAAATGTTTATACTGGAGGATGACGCGAAACTTACGCTTGATTCCGGTGTTACGTTGGAAGGAAATAGCGGTAATAACACCTGTCTTCTTGCGGTAACGCGCGGCGGCATAACGATGAAACCCGGCGCTCAGATTATTGGTAACAAAGGCGGCGGCATTAACATAACGATGGGCAGTTTTACTATGGAAGGAGGGCGCATCAGCGGGAATACCGGCGCGGCTTCGGGCGGCGCTATTTCCAGCAGTTATGGGGTAATCATTATAAAAGACGGCGAAATTTCTAAAAATAGCGCGTCCTCAGGCGGTGCCATCTATATTTCCGGCGGGAATTTTGTAATGAAAGGCGGAACCATTTCCGGCAATGACGCGCAATCCCAAAATGCTACCGGCGGCGGTATTTGTCTTTTATCAGGGAGTTTTGCTATGGAAGGCGGGGAGGTTTCCGGTAACACCGCAGCCGGCCCCGGGGGCGGTGTTTATATCAGTTCAAACTGTTTTTTTACAATGAAGGACGGTAAAGTAACCGGCAACCGTTCCAACGAAACTGGCGATGCAGGCGGCGGCATTTTTATCGGTTCAAACAGCACTTTTAATTTTGAAAATGGCGAAATAGGAGGCAATAGCGCGGCAGGTAAAGGGGGAGGCGTGTTTTTTGCGTTTAGCGCTACTTTTAACAAAAGTTCCGGCGGAGGCATAATCCATGGCTCAGCAAGCGGCGCTCAATCAAACAAAGCGAGCATGGGGCATGCGCTCTATCTCTCTCAAGGAGGAAGCGCTAAGTACCGGGATACCACTGTTACCCGGCAGCAGAAATTGCTTGCTTCGGGCGGCATATTTACGCTCGGCGATTGGCGCGATTAAATTTTACGGGGACGGGACACTATGTCCGCTCCCTATTGAGCCGCATAGATGTACATTAGGGCAACGCTGATTAAATTGACTCTCATCAGCATTGCCCTTTGTAGTTTCTCATTTCATTGCAAAACTACAGGGAAAGTGGCACTGATTAAACCCTCGATTGGATTTAATCAGTGCTTCCTTAGAATCTGGAATAATTCGGCGCTTCTTTTGTGATTTGCACATCGTGGGTGTGACTTTCACGGAGTCCTGACGCGCTGATTTTGGCAAACTTGCGGTAACGCTTCAATTCGTCTATTGTTTTGCAGCCGCAGTAGCCCATCCCTTTCCGCAAACCCGATACCAATTGATGTACAAATGAGCGGAGTTCGCCTTTGTAAGGGACGCGCCCTTCGATGCCTTCAGGCGAAGGCTCTTCGTCCTTGCCTATCTGATATCTGTCGCCGCCACCTTTTTCCAACGCGCCAAGGCTCCCCATACCCCGGTATTCCTTGTAAATGCGTCCATCATAGATGATTTCGTGCCCGGGCGCTTCTCGCAAGCCCGCAAACAGGTTGCCTATCATCACGGCATCCGCGCCGGCACCTATCGCCTTTGTAATGTCGCCGGAAAACTTAATACCGCCGTCCGCTATTACCGGAACACCGTTTTTGGCGGCTTCTTCCGCACAATCCCAGACGGCGCTAAACTGCGGCACTCCAACCCCGGCTACTATCCGCGTTGTACATATTGACCCGGGACCTATCCCGACTTTTATCGCGTCCGCGCCGGCATCGAGCAGCCGGCGTGTCCCTTCGGCACTTGCCACATTCCCGCCTATCACCGCCACATCAAATTTTGCTTTAATGGCGCATACCGCGTCTATCACATTCTTCGTATCCCCATGCGCCGTGTCCATTACAACAAAGTCAACCTTGGCGTTTTTGAGCAGCGGGATACGCGCCGCATAATCCTGCGGCGAAACCGCCGCGCCTACGACAAGCCGCCCCATACTGTCGGTGGCAGCAAGTGGGTAGAGCGCGTGTTTTTCCATATCCTTTACGGTAACAAGCCCTGTGAGGCGGTTTTCCGCATCCACAACCGGCAATTTTTCAATACGGTGCTTGTCAAATTTTGCGCGGGCGCTCTCCGCAGTGGGAGTGCCTTGTTCCGCAACAACATCGCGGGTCATTACGTCTGTAACCGGAAGCGTATCATCGCGGCAAAACCGGAGGTCACGGCTTGTAATGATGCCAAGCAGCCGTCCGCTACCATCAATAACAGGCATACCGGACACATCGTGTTTTTCCATAAGGGTGCGCACATCACGAATAAGGGCATTTGCTCTCACTGTTACCGGATCTTCGATAACCCAATTGAGGTAACGTTTGACAGCGCCCACCTGCCGCGCCTGTTCTTCCGGGTTCAAATTTCGGTGTATCACGCCTGCGCCCCCTTCTAACGCGATAGCAATAGCCAGTTTTTCTTCGGTTACTGTGTCCATTGCGGCGGAAATTAAGGGAATGTTTAGTTTGACATTTGCGCAAAGCGTCGTTTGAACATTACAATCACGCGGTAAAATTTCAGAATGTCCGGGCAATAACAGGACATCATCGTACGAATATGCTTCTTGAAAATTATCCATAGAACAGTATGCGGTAAAGAGGTAATAGACGGCTAGTAGGCGGGTAAAAGGATAACTGCTTTACAAAGAAACGAGGCTTTTGCAAAACTGAATGCTAAGGCACCACTGATTAACTCAATGCTAATCAGTGGTGCTCTAAGTCCTATTTTGCAGAAGCCTCGTTCTGTTTTAAGACAAGGTTACAATCTACCAGTCATCATGAGGATCGTCCGGGTCGCGGCTGTTTTCCGCATAGAGGTCGGTAACGGCACGGAGGTCGTCAAGGTAAACATAGTAGGAACCGTAGGAATCCATAGCGTCGGTAGCGATTCTAAATCCAACGACACGAAGACCACCCATAGTGGAATAGTGATAATTTTGCTGAACTACGCCATTTTTTGCGTCGTACGGCTGCGGCGGCACAGTTGCGGTAAGTTTTTTCCAGCCTTGAAAATTCAACTTGCCCATATAGAGTTCAAAGTTGCGGCCATAAAAATCTTGAATTATCACATATATTGTGTGCTCGTAATTACGGCCTGCTACCCACACCGAGATGGTTTTGGTAATGCCTTCTATAGGGATAGGCCGCGACGCTGTAATGAAGATACTGGTATAGCCGCGTCGAAGGAAATCTACACGGGTACCAAGCACCATCGTATCTGGAGCCTCCGCATCGTCGGGTAAAGCCACCTTGTCGGAAGGCCCGCCGGCAAAAAGCCGGCTGCTGCTATAGCCATAGTCGGAAGAAATAGTCGAACCCCAAAAACCTTCGGTTTCAAAGCGTTCTACAGAAACTTCTTTTAGAGCCTGCTGGGGCGCCCCACCATCAAGCAAATTGGCATCGGTCTGACCTATCTCTTGCGCAAAGGCAAACACGCCCGAAAAAATAAGTATTGCTGGAATTGTGATTTTTTTCATCAAAGTGCCCCCTTAATTATTCCCGCTGCCCCAGAGTTTTTGAGTATTCTCGGGGTAAGACAGTTCATCGCCATCATAAACTGTTTCGTAAACATCCGTTAGCACCTTTACATTGGAAAGGTAGAGGTAGAAAGGTACAATTTTTGTTACTTGCCCCTTAGCATCTCGCTGAACATCAATGTAAGTGCGCTCCCGCGGGTCTGTCCAGACTCTAAACTTAACAAAAGTAGATGCATGGGTAGAACGGGGGATAATGTTAGCCACCATCGGTATTGATGTTGGTACATGCGCCCGCAAATTCCGCCAGCCTATGTAATGCAAATTACCAACCGGAATAGCGTGAATAACGCCGCGGTTGTCGCGCACATAGGCCTCTAAATCGTAGTTGAGATTCGAGCCCCAGACCCAAACGTCAATAAACCGCGTCCGTCCGCGAAGCGGAATCTCTGCTGGCGACCCATCTCCGCCCGCTGCGGTCGGGTAGATGTCTATCCAGTTGTAACCATGACGGTCAAAACTTCCCTGAATGCCGATACTTTTTTGTTCGGCATTCTGTCGTGTCAACGCGAGAGGCCCTGTCTGCACTGGCGCAATAATCGGAAATTTCTGGTCAGCCGTTGAGGTTTTCCACCGGCTGCCGTCTACTTTCCATGTATAGGTGTACTCAACACCATCTACAGTGTACGCCCCATTGAGTGTGTCGATGACAATGGATGTTAATTCTTCCGTTCTGTCATCACTGAAGGCAGGAAAAACCGCGATGCTTGCTAATATCAGGCAAGCGGCCCTAGTCCTCCAAAGGACTATCTTTTTGCCAAGCTTCATACTTATCTCCTCTTTATGAACTTAAATGAAAGAGTATTCAACACGTTCATTATAGTGAATAGTTTAGGATTTTGTAAACCCCCCCCGATTCCCCTACTCTTTTCAATATCGGCATATTTTTTCTTTAACTTTGCCGGTAATTTTCCAAAAAATGCGCCATAGATTTAAGCGCCTCGCCAAGCGTTTCTTTGTCCGGCAAAAAGACAACGCGAAAATGGTCAGGCTCAGGCCAATTAAATCCTCGTCCATGCACCAAGAGTATATGCTTGTCTGCCAAAAGGTCAAGTACAAAGCGTTCATCACTGCTTATGTTAAAACGCTTAGTGTCGATTTTGGGGAAACAATAGAGCGCCCCTTTTGCTTTTTTGACCGAAATACCGGGTATCGCATTCAAAAAACTATCCGCGCAATCGCGCTGTTCCCTCAGCCGGCCTCCCGGAAGGATAAAATCGCGTATACTTTGATAACCGCCAAGCGCCGTCTGTATGCCAAATTGCGCGGGAACATTGGCGCAAAGGCGCATATTAGCCAGCATGGTAAGCCCTTCGCGGTAGCCCGCCGCTATTTTCTTATTGCCGGAAAGCACCATCCATCCTGAGCGGAACCCTGCGGCGCGGTACGCTTTGGAAAGGCCGTTGAACGATACGGTAAGAATATCCGGGTTTTGGTTTGCCGCAGGGGTATGAACGGCATCATCATAAACAATGCGGTCGTATATTTCATCAGCAAAAACAATAAGTTCGTGTTCAGCGGCAATTTTGACTATGCTTTCGATAATTTCTTTGGGATAAACCGCGCCGGTAGGATTGTTCGGATTAATTATGACTATCGCTTTTGAGGCGCTTGTTATTTTTGCCTTAAGGTCGCCGATGTCCGGCGCCCAGTCAGATTCTTCATCGCACCGGTAATGTACGGCTGTCCCGCCCGCAAGGGTAACGGCAGCTGTCCATAACGGATAATCCGGCATAGGAACCAGTACCTCGTCGCCTGAATCCAGCAATCCTTGCATTGCTATCATAATAAGTTCGCTCACGCCGTTACCTGTATAGATGTCTTCTATTTGTACATCCATGATGCCTTTGTTCTGAAAATCGTGCATAATAGCCTTGCGCGCCGCAAACAGGCCTTGCGAATCGCCATACCCCTGCGCTTCCTTCATATTAAAAATGATGTCGTGGATGATTTCATCAGGGGCGTAAAAACCGAATGCGGCCGGGCTACCGATGTTTAGTTTGAGGATATTGCAGCCTTCCGCTTCGAGCCGTTTTGCCGCTTCATGTACCGGGCCGCGTATTTCATAGCAAACATTGTCGAGTTTCTTTGACTTGTCAAATAATCTCATTACCGCCATAATAGTACAAAAATCATTACCTTGTAAGAGTAGGCTTTTGGGGCTTATACTCTGCCAATATGTTTAAAATTCTGACGATGAACAATATTGCCGCCGAAGGTTTGGCTCTTTTTCCCGGTGAACGCTATTTGGCCGGGCCTGATGTGCGCGACCCTGATGCCATACTGATACGGAGCGCCAGTCTCTTTGACTACCGCTTTTCACCGTCTACGCTAGCGGTAGCGCGGGCGGGCGCGGGCGTTAACAACATTCCGGTTGAAATGTGCAGTGAACAGGGCATAGTTGTCTTTAACACGCCCGGTGCCAATGCCAATGCGGTCAAAGAGATGGCTCTTGCCGCTCTCTTTTTAGCATCGCGAAAAATTATTGAATCGGTACAATGGGCAAAAACACTGACGGGCAGCGCGTGTCTCCCAGACAGTCTGAACGCTCTCATCGAAAACAACAAAGCCGGCTATGCCGGGCCGGAACTTACCGGGAAAACGCTTGGTGTGGTGGGTTTGGGAGCCATCGGTGTTATGGTTGCCAATGATGCGCAGGCACTCGGTATGAACGTAACCGGATTTGACCCCTATATTTCTGTGGATGCCGCATGGAAACTTTCACGCAATGTTAAAAAAGCGGAAAGTTTGGAAAGTTTGCTTGCCGAATCGGATTATGTTACAATTCACATCCCCTACAGCGAATCGACCAGAGGGCTTTTTGGCGCGGAGAAAATCCGCCGGATGAAAAAAGGGGCGCGGCTTATCAATCTTGCGCGGGGCGGCCTTGCGCAGGAAACAGATATTATTGCCGCTCTTGATTCTGGCCATCTTGCCCTTTATCTTACCGATTTTCCTACGCCGGAACTGCTCGCGCATCCCAAGGTAATTTGTACGCCGCACCTGGGCGCAAGTACGCCGGAAGCGGAAATAAACTGCGCGGTTATGGCGGTGAGGCAAATCATGGATTTTCTTGAGACCGGCGCTATTAAAAATTCAGTAAACTACCCGCGCTGCAGCCTTGCCAATCAACGCCGGCACCGGCTGCTGGTAGCAAACCGCAACATTCCCAACATGGTCGGCCAAATGACCACGCTCATTGCCGGCAATGGTATCAACATAACCGGGCTTGTAAATCATCACTATGGGGATTATGCATACAATATCATTGATACCGAAGAAAAAGTGCCGGAACCGGCGCTTAATGAACTGCGTCAAATTAACGGTATTATCCGGGTGCGTACCATTGAATCCGCCGAATCGCAGACGGAGCGGGTTTTACCGGAGGATAGATGAAATCATTTGACGAAGATTTGGAAAACGCGGTGGCGCAGCATGGGCATCTGTGTGCCGGGCAAATTTTGGGAGTGCGGCTTGCACGCCTTGGGCTTGCGGCGCTGGGCATTGAGAAGCCGGAATCATACCGCGACCTTATCACCTATATCGAAACAGACCGTTGCCTTGCCGATGCGGTAAGTTCGGTAACACACTGCAAACTGGGCAGGCGCAGGCTCAAACACAAAGATTATGGAAAATCCGCGGCAACATTTGTCGATAGAGCAAACGGTAAAGCAGTGCGCGTTTCAAGCAAATTTTGGATAAATCCGCCCGCCGGCGCGGATATGCGCGCATATTTTGCGGCTTTGACCGATGACGAACTTTTTAAGGTAGAGCACGTTGCTGTAGAGATATCGCCCTTTGATTTGCCGGGCAAACCTGTCCAAAAAGCAACCTGCGCTCTTTGCGGCGAAATTGTAACCGACTGCCGGCATATTGAACAAAACGGCAAGACCGTCTGCCGCAATTGTGCCGGACAATCATACTATACGCAGATATAAGCGCTAGTTAAACAGTAATCTAACGTTTATTGTTCCAAAGGCAATAAGCCGCCCCTTACCTGTTTTTAACAGTCCTAAAATTTGCAGCCTGCATTAACCTTTGCGGCACAATTCTTTTACAACGCCCTTAAAATAATCGAGCGGTATCGTGGATAAGTTCATAGGCAATGCAGTGATGGCGCATTGGGGGGCTGTAGAAACAATGGGTAGTCCGGCGCAGGACGCGCTGAATGGCGTATCTTGCGCCTTGATGATGAGGGCATGTCTTTTCAATTTTAACGCGAATCGGAGCGGCGGAGACAAAGAACCAAAGATAAAAATAGGCTGCGGCCTTAACACCGGCACGGTTCTGGCCGGGCAAATAGGCAGCGCCGAACGCATTGTATACACGGTGATAGGCCGGCCTGTCGGTTTTGCCGACCGCACGGAAACATTCAACAAACCCTTTGGCGGCGAAATTCTGATAAGCGGCAATACATGGAATTTTGTAAAGGACTATTTTATTACGGAAGAAATGCCAAGCGTAACGGAAGCGGGAAAAAAAGAACGTATTTTTGCCGTTGTAAATGTAAAAGACACGGCGGAAACAGACCGTATTCTAAAACTTCTTGACGCAATGCCCTTTAATAGCCCCGCCCTTACGCGCTTATGTATAGGCCGTGAAGGGCCGCAAACTCTAGCGCAATTACGCAAACTTTTAAATATTCCTACACCGGACTTAAGCAATCTCAATTTAGACGAAGAAGAAAAAAAATACTCCCTTGTGCCGGTCGCGGCGGCCAACACATAAAAACATAGCGGCCGGCCGGTGCCGCCTGTCCCTATCATCTTTCAGGTTGAACTTCTCATTTTGCACCCAAGAGACGGCAAGGAGCGCCGGAGAGGCTATTGAGTGCGCCGTTTTCCCGAAGCGAGGTAAAGAGCGGGGAAGAAAGGGCTTTTGAGAGTGGAATTTCGCGAAGGTTCGTGTCGGATTGGGGCGCGAAGGGGCATGGTTCAGCGTCCCCTGCCGCGCTGATGTGGAAAAAACCACGGCCGGCCGCAAGACAGCCGCCGCTTTCCGCCTCGTCTCCGGGAAAAAGCAGGATGAGTATAGCCGGGTTTTGTTTGCGCAATCCGGCTATCCGCCCGGCAAGCGAGTCCCGTTCCGCTAAGGTCATTGCCTGTTCCCCGTTGTCCGCCGGGATATATTCGACAAACACCACCGCCCGCGCGCCTGCCGCCGTAATTTCGCCGATGAATTGCTGTGTCATAACAGTCCCGGTGTTGGCGTGGGTTACGGTAACCGAAACGCCAAAAAGAATACGGCGTTTTTTGAGCGCCGCCATCGCGGCAAAAACCTGGGTATGAATGCCTTTTCCCCGGCGGCTGTCGGTAAAGGCTTCGCCGCCTTCGATGCTCAAAACGGGCGGTATATTGCGGCACATGTCAAAAAAATCCAAAAACGCGCTGTCAATGAGGGTTCCGTTGCTAAAAACCGGAAAAAGCATCTCCCGGCGCGCCGCCGCCGCGCGGAGTACATCTGTCCTGAGCAGCGGCTCCCCGCCCGCAAGCAAAATGGCGCCCACACCCAGCGCGGCGGCTTCGTCAAAAATCCGCCCCCATGCCGCCGCATCGAGCGCCGGCCGTTCCCGTTCGGCCGCGCCGCGCAAAGCATGGTGATAACAGCCGGCACACCGGAGATTGCATTGCGCGGTTATGCTGGCAATAAGGAACAACGGCGCGGCATCCCCGCGTCCGGCGGCCTCCCGCCGTAAACGCGCCGACCGCCGCAGGCGGCGCATAAAACGTCCAATAAAAATTATCTCGCGGATATTTCTCCGCGCCATACGAAAAAACTGCCGCCCCAGCGCGGCCTGCGCCCGGTTAAGATAGTCCGCAAGTTCAATCTGATTTTCCATGATGATTCCTCTTTAACCTTTGCGGCACAATTCTTTTACAACGCCCTTAAAATAATCGAGCGTTATCGGGACAAGTTCGACAGGCACTTGGGTAAATTCAAAGAATTCAAACAATTCCTCATCGGTAAAT
>JAIRPM010000100.1 GCA_031257075.1 Spirochaetaceae bacterium | reverse complement strand
GCCCCCCAAACTGGGAAGTATTGCCAGCCTTTCCCTCTACTATACCGCACTTTGAAAAAAATGTCAAGCGATTCTGTGCGGATAGTGGGTGGTGGATAGTGGGTGGTGAGTAGGCGGTGGCAGAGGGGGCAACGCTTGCAGAATGCCAGCAGGCAAGACATCCCTATTTACGCAGCAGATTTACCAGCCCCATCGTAAGAGGGGGGCAATACGTTACCAAAAGGACTACCGCCAATTGAATCAGCAGAAACGGGAAAACGGCGCGGCAAATAGTGGTAAAAGGAGTTTTGAAACGGTAGCTGGCAAGGAAAAGGTTCAATCCTACCGGCGGCGTTAAAAAACCCGCTTCCATATTTATCAGAAAGATGATGCCGATATGAACAGGGTCAAGGCCATACGCCGCCCCTAACGGCGCAATGAGCGGCAGGACAATCACAATGGCAGAAAATATGTCCACAAGACAGCCGACTATGAGAAGCGCTACATTCAATATAATGAGGAATACAAATTTTGAACTGATAGCCGTCCCCATCCAGCGGGCAAAATTTTCGGGTGCCTGCGTATCCACTATGTAATAACTGAGCGCCTGCGACAGCCCTAGTATGGCAAGAATACCGCCGATTATCGGGACAGCCTTTGCAAAAACCGCGCCCACATCTTTTAGTTTAATATCCTTAAAAATGATTACTTCGAGAACAAACACATAGACTACGGCAAACGCGCCTATTTCTACCAGTGAGAGAATACCGGAAAAATAACCCACTATAAGGAACACCGGCAAAATTATTTCACCGCAGGAATGTTTGCAGGCATTCAGCGCCTCCCGCGCATTGAAACGCTGAATGGGCACTTTTGTTTTGACAGAAACGATTATGCCAAAAACGACCATCGAAACGGAAAGAAGGATTCCGGGGACAATGCCGCCCACAAACATATTAAGAATACTGGTTTGCGTTATGGTACCAACAAGAATGAGAGGTAGACTGGGCGGAAATAGGAGGCCTATGCTTCCCGATGAGGTGAGCAACCCCACCGAAAAGCGGCTGCTGTACCCGTCATTTGAACCGCCGCGGTAAAGTATCGTGTAGAGGATGCCGCCCAGCGCAAGTATTGTTACGCCGGACGCGCCGGTAAACGATGTAAAGAACGCGCAAAGAAGCACGGAAGCCGCTATCATACCGCCGGGAAACCAACTGAACAGGCTTTGAAAGGTGCGCACGAGGCGTGTTCCGGCGCGGCTTTCGGACAAGAAGAAACCGGCAAGCGTGAACAATGGTATCGCGATGAAATTTTGTCCGGTAAGGCCGGTATAAACCTGATTGATGGTAACATCAATTTCACCACCGGACGCGCCGATAAGCAGAATAGACAGGGTGCCAAGCACTATAAAAAGCGGTGTTCCGGCAAGCGCGGCAAATATGAGTATAATGACAGCCGGCATTTTTATGCCGGAAGCCATCGTATAAAAGAAATCTACAATATTGAATTGCGCATCGCTCAAATCAAAGCCCCATAAAAATTTGAATATCATAGGAAGAGCGCAGACTATACCGGCAAGTATAGCCAGTATGGGCAGTATGCGGCCTATCCCTGAAACCGGAGCGCGGCGGGCAAAGCGGACGGCCATAATCGCAAAACCGAACGGCAGTACAAGGGCATATACGGTATCAGGAATGAAACCAATGAGGGTGGGCGGTGTCAGCCCCAATTTAATAAAGGCCGCCGCCGCAAAAAACAGCACGGTACATGTCCAGCATGAAATAAGGCTGCCGGCAAGCCCGCAAATTTTTTTGATTGCCTTATTCGCAGTGTATTGTACAAGGCCAATGGACAAATGTTCGCTGTTTTTTGTTGTAAGCATCGCCGAAAACATACTGACAACAAGAAGAAGTTGGCACAACGTCGCTTGTTCAGAAGGTATCGCGCTATGGAAGACAAGCCTTGCCACCGATTCGCAAAGCGGCAACAGGGCAAGGAGCGCAAGCGACACATAGCACAGACCGGTTTCGATTTTTTTCAGTACTGCCATGACTTTTTATATAGTAGTACATAAAAACCGCTATGAAAAGGGATGTTTGCGCGGGCTGCGGACTGCTTCAGATGAGCATAGACGGGAACACGGATGCAATATAGCCTGCGGAAAGCGGGATAATAATGTTGTCCCAGTCTTTAAGCGGCAAGGCTTCAACTACGGTCGCGGTAACTGTAACCGTCAATGAAAACAGCCAGTTGTGCGAAACATGCAGGGCGGAGAGGTATACGGTTAAAAAGCAGGCAAGCGAACCTTCAACGCTTTTTCCCATTAAAAAAGCGGGGCGTGTCCGGCCCATAATACGTCCGGCCAGGCTCGCAAAGCCGTCTCCAAAGGCAAGGGCATAGATGGCGACAAAAGCGGCTTCCGGGGCAAAGAGCAGAATTGACAGCGCCGCTCCCGCGCCTAACGTTACCGGCCCCAGCGCGAATTTGCCTTTATCCCGTTCACGGTTAGCCAAACCTATAATCCGGTAAAAAAGCGGAACTTTAACACCTTTGAGGGTTAAAATTTCGCAGATTGTGTATAAACAAATGCCGCATACCAGCAGGATGAGGGTGAAGGTTTTGTTGATGAGCGCAAAACTGGGAATTAGGGCAACAAAGAGGTGAATGCCTTTCCGAACCATTTCGCCTTTAGCTTTTTCTAATGAAATTACCGGTAAAACCAGCCCGGAAAAACTGCCTGTCATTTACTCTAAAATACCTTATTTTTTCACAAAAGTAAATGCGCCGGTCAAGGCATAAGCGCCGTTTCTCTTGTCCAAACGGGGCGCAGCATATAAACTGTCAAAATGAATTTGGTAAAACAATTATGCGAAAAAACGACTCTGCCTGCTATGTTTTTAGTCCGGCAGCGTTTTGACGCTCAGCGTATCGAAGCGCATGATATACCCGGCGCGGTAAGCACGGAAATGGCAAAAGTCCCCGGCGCTCTCAAACCCGGTGCGCGTACCGCGATAACCTGCGGCAGCCGCGGGCTTGCCAACTATGCCATCATCTACAAATCCATTGTTGATTATGTAAAAACCGCCGGCGCAAAGCCTTTCATCGTTCCCGCTATGGGCAGTCATGGCGGCGCTACAGCGGAAGGGCAGCGCGAACTCCTTGAACGTTACGGCGCAACCGAAGAGTACTTAGGCTGCCCTATCTGTTCTTCTATGGACACTGTAGAAATCGGAAGTACGCCGGAAGGGCGCCCTGTGCGCCTTGACAAATACGCGGCGGAAGCGGATGCCATCATCGTAGCGCACCGCATAAAGCCGCATACCGATTTTAGAGGGCGCTACGAAAGCGGGCTGCTCAAGATGATGGCTATAGGGCTGGGCAAACGCGAAGGCGCGTCCGTCTGCCACGAAGACGGCTTTGCAAAGATGGCGCACATGGTTGAGACATTTGGGAAGACGGTGTTAAAGAACGCGCCGGTAGTTATGGGCTTTGCCATCATCGAAAATGCCTACCACGAAACCTGCCTGTTTAAGGCGCTCACGCCGGAAGGTATCATAAACGAAGAACCGGCACTGCTCGAATACGCAAAAAGCCGTATGGCAAAGATACTCATCGACCCATGCGATATTCTGATAGTTGACCAAATTGGCAAAGAAATTTCCGGCGATGGCATGGACCCCAATGTATCCGGTGCCACACCCTGCGCCCCGTACGTAACAGGCGGGCTTAGAGTGCAGCGCACCGTTGTCCTCAACCTGTCCAAAGAAACCCATGGGCAGGCGGTCGGCATGGGGGCGGCTCACGCGATAACGCGCAAACTGTTTAACGCCATCGACTATGACGCCACATACATAAACGGACTTACAAGCCGCGTGATTGACTACACACGCATACCGCCAATAATGGACAATGACCGCGAGGCGATACAGTTCGCGGCGCTCTCCGCTTCCAGCGTGGATATGGGCAGCCTGCGCATCATCAGGATTTTGGACACGGCGCACATAGAAAACATCTATCTATCCGAAGCGCTGTTAGACGAAGCAAAGGCGCATCCCGGCATAGAAATACTGAGCGCCCCCATGCCGTTCCCGTTCGACAAGGACGGGAATCTGCCTCTACTGCCGCCGTCAATTTGACCGGTTTTATGATTAACTCAACAGTTTTCTTCAATAAAAAGGCCGGACGTAAAACGTACCGGCCCTGCCCTTGAGGCATACCGGAAGCACAGCGATTTGGGAGGGGAACCGTGCATCCGGTAGTTATAATATCGGCAAAAACCTCAAAAACTTCAACTGTTTCAGACACAGCCGGCAACTGCCGCAGGCACGCCGGCCGCGATACCAGCCTCGGCGCGGAGTTGTGGAAGATAGTTGGCCTGCATATTCTTCTTCCTGACCGGGCTGTTACTCAAACGCGATAAAGTAATAAATACATAGATTAATCAAATACGCTAATAAGCCGCCGGCTATTTTGCCCGCGTTTACTTTAACCCGGCTGCGGGAGCGGTCTCTAGCCGTTATGCCGCGCGCCGGAGTAGTATAGAAGCAAGGACAGTATGACCGTATGCCGGCTTTGTTTACCGATTTTTATGAATTGACTATGGCGCAAGGTTACTGGAAAAAACGCATTAACCGCCGCGCTGTTTTTGAAATGTTCTACCGCCGCAATCCGTTCGGCGGCGGGTTTTCCGTTTTTGCCGGCTTGCAGCCTTTGCTCGACAACCTATCTTCATTCCGTTTTGGTGCCGACGACATCGATTATCTGCGCAGCCTGAAATTTTTTGATACGGAATTTCTCGAAAGCCTCAAAGACTTCCGGTTTAGCGGGAATCTTTGGGCGCAAAACGAAGGAAATATTGTTTTCCCGCAGGAGCCCCTTTTGCGTGTAGAAGGCTCGCTCATTGAATGTCAACTTATCGAAGGCCTTATTCTCAATATCATCAATTTTCAGAGCCTCATCGCTACCAAAGCCGCCCGCGTTTTTCTTGCCGCCGACAAAGGCGCAATAATGGAATTCGGGCTGCGGCGCGCGCAGGGGCCGGATGGGGCGCTCAGTGCGTCAAGAGCCGCCTTTATTGGAGGAGCCATCGGCACATCCAATGTAGAGGCAGGAAAAAATTTCGGCATCAGGGTGATGGGGACAATGGCACATTCATGGGTTATGGCATTTCCCAGCGAGGAAGAGGCATTCCGCGCCTATGCGGAAATGTATCCCGAACATCCGGTTTTTTTGATAGACACCTACGATACGCTTAAAAGCGGCATTGTAAACGCGATAAAAGTCGGGGGCGAGGCCATAAAACGAAGCGGCGGCAATTTTGGCGTGCGGCTTGATTCGGGTGACATTCATTATCTGTCGTGCGAAGTACGCAAACGGCTTGATGCGGCCGGATTTCCACAGGCAACCATCGCTGTTTCCAACGATTTAGACGAGGAAATTATCACGGCGCTTGTGGACGACCATACGCCGGTAAACAGTTGGGGTGTAGGTACGCGCATGGTAACGGGCGCGGGCGACGCTTCGTTTCCCGGCGTGTACAAATTGACTGCCCGCGAAGATGAACAAGGGCACACAGTGGCTGTAATGAAACTTTCAGACAATCCCGAAAAAACAACAACGCCGGGCATAAAACAGGTATTCCGGCTCAAAGACAAAAACAATATGGCTCTGGCAGATGCCATCGCGCTTGATGACGGTGTAAACAGCGAAGAGTACCATCAGAACAAAGTGTACACATTCTATCACCCCTCAGCGGATTACCGGCATTTTCGCTGTATGCTGGAAACAGAACCGCAGCCGCTGCTTGTCAAACACATAGAAGGTGGGGCGCAAATTCAGCCGCCGTTGAAACTTGCGGATATCCGTGCCCACTGTATTGCGGAACTTGACTCTTTCGACCCGTCTTATAAACGTATTCTGAATCCGCATATCTACAAGGTGTCGATAAGCCAGCGTCTGCGCGACCTCAAACTTGAATTGATAAAAAAGCATTTAGGAGATTGAGAGCGTATACAATGATGAACGAAACCGAATTCAACAAAGAACTTGAAAAAGCGCTTGCGCTTATTTCCCATTACCGGACAGCTATGGAAACGCGTATTATTGGCCAGCAGGAACTTGTAGACGGCCTGCTCACCGCCATCATCGCGGGGGGCCATATTCTGATTGAAGGCGCGCCCGGCCTTGCCAAAACATTGTCGGTAAAATGTCTTGCCGCCATTACCGGGCTGCAATTTAAGCGGATTCAATTTACCCCTGATTTGTTGCCCGCTGACCTTACCGGCACTCTCGTATGGGAAGCGGCGCAAAATAATTTTTCAGTTCGCAAAGGGCCGGTTTTTGCAAACATTGTCCTTGCCGATGAAATCAACCGCGCTCCGGCTAAAGTACAGTCGGCGCTGCTCGAGGCTATGGAAGAATATCAAGTAACTATCGGCGATAATACTTGGAAACTGCCTGAGCCGTTTTTTGTGCTGGCCACGCAAAATCCGGTCGAACACGAAGGCACCTATCCTCTACCGGAAGCGCAACTCGACCGTTTTCTTCTCAAATTACGGCTTTCTTATCCTACGGACACTGAGGAATTGTCGATTATTGCGCTAAATGCAGCGATAGCCGCCCCAAACAAAATGCCGCCTGAACCCGCCGAAACAGGTTTTTTGAATACCGCCGCATTGGGCAAATTACGGCTTTTGGCTGATTCGATTCATCTTGATTCAGAAATAGCCGAATACATTGTACGAATAACCACAGCAACAAGGCCTCTTGTAAGCGGCGGCGCAAATATGCCAGCCCGCAGTGTTTGGGGAGCGGGTAAAAATGACATAAAAAACGATGCGCTTACCTTGAAAGCGGCAAAAGACAGCATTTACCGTTATATCAGTTATGGCGCTTCCCCCCGTGCCGCTATCGCCCTCTACCATTGCGCAAAAATTCAAGCGCTTTTTGACGGTTCGCTTTTTGTCCGCCCCGATGATGTAAAGCGCGCCGCTCTGCCGGCGCTGCGCCATCGCATTATTCTTTCCTACGAAGCGGAAGCCGACAACCTTGACGCGGACACTATCATTTCCCGCCTTCTGTCATTCGTACCAGCGCCCTAGCCTCGTATCTTGGCGCAAAGCGCCTGTATGTCAGCATTCATGGCTTCTCCGCCCTCCCCGCGCCATAAAAGCGCGTCCGGCGGTATTCCTCACGATGATTGATAAAATAACCGGTAATAGCAAAGGCTACCATGCCTAAACCAATAAGAATCTGT
>JAIRPM010000060.1 GCA_031257075.1 Spirochaetaceae bacterium | reverse complement strand
ACAAACAGTATCGTGCGCCTGCCGTACAGTTTTTGCCGTTCCGCAGCGCGGTCTATCGCCTCGCGTATGTCTTTTATGCCGGAAAGCACCGCGTTCAAACTTTCAAAATATGACTTGGTTGAGTTGGCAATGACCCGCGCTAGGCTTGTTTTGCCGGTGCCCGGCGGACCGTAAAATATCACGGACGAAAGCCTGTCCGCCTGTATCGACCGGCGCAAAAGCCGCCCCGCCCCGACTATATGCTCCTGCCCTATCACATCATCCAGCGTTTGCGGTCGCATCCTATCGGCAAGCGGCGAGACCGCCCCCGTCCCCGCATTGTCAAACAGGTCATCGGCTTTCATGGGTGTAGTATATGCTAGGGGGTAGGGGTTAGGGGATAGGGGCGGGGAAATCAATAGCCTTGCCGCTCTCTTGACATTTTTTACAAAATTCCTAGTATTGTAATAAGAATTGTAAGAGTAAAATGGAACCCTACATCGCTTATTTTAGTTCTAATGGAGGCCGTTATTGTGAGGCGCTTATACGGCATCTTGCTGTAAGCGGTATTGCGGTTGCGTTAGCCTGTGCTTTTGCATGGCCTTTGGGCATAATCAGCGCGGCAAATAAAAACGCGGCAAAGTTCATAACCGGTATATTTGCAACGCTGCGCATTGTGCCAAGCCTTGCTATCCTTTTTTTGTGTATTCCTGTTATGGGAACGGGAATACGTCCGGCGCTTACCGCGCTTGCTCTTCTTGCCGCGCCGCCTATCCTCATAAACACCACGCTGGCGTTCACTTCGTTTCCTTCCGCTGTTATTGAAACCGCCTGCGCGCTCGGCATGAGCCGCCGCCGCATTTTTTGGACGGTCAAAGCACCGCTCAGCCTGCCGCTTGTTCTAGCCGGTGTCAAAACGGCCGCGGTTGAGGTTATTGCCAGCGCGACCCTTGCCGCTTACATCGGCGGCGGCGGGCTCGGTGAAATCATATTCACCGGGCTTGGCCTTATGCGTATGGAACTTTTGCTCATAGGCGGAATATCGGTTGCCGCGCTTTCTTTGTTCATAGACTGGCTTTTAGCCGGTTTTGAAAAAATAATTCTCTTTTCATTATTTGGAGGACACCAATGAAAACAATTTGTAATTCACGCTTGCCGGCTGCGCGGCAATTGCTGTCGGCGTTATTCCGGTTCGGATTCCGGCCGGCAGAAAAACATGCGCGTTTTCTGCCGCTGCTTGCATTAGCCGGCGCGCTGCTTTTTTCATCATGCGCAAAAGACGGCGGCGCAATACGTATCGGTTCTAAAAACTTTACCGAAAATCTTATCCTTGCTGAAATTTACGCGCTTGCTCTTGAACATACCGGCCTCAAAGTAGAACGCAAATTCAATTTGGCAAGTTCGGTTGTACATACCGCGCTTGTAAGCGGCGAAATCGACCTTTACCCCGAATATACGGGAACCGGATTGCTTTCTGTGCTGCATCTGCCGCTGGAAACCCAGCCGCAAAAAGTGTACGCCGCCGTCAAAGACGAATACGCAAAACGCTTCAATATTGTATGGCTCGATTACGCGCAGGCAAATGACGGGCAAGGCATAGCCGTAACCGCGAAAATTTCAGATGCGTTTGGGATAAAAACTATCAGCGATTTACAGCGCAATGCCGGAAAAATTCGTTTTGCTTCTCAGGGCGAATTTGACCAGCGCGAAGATGCGCTGCCGCTTCTTTCAAAAGTGTACGGCCCGTTTGACTGGAAGAGTACCAGCGTATATTCAGACGCGCTCAAAGCACAGGTGCTTTTGCGGGACGAAGCGGACGCGATGCCCGCATACACCACCGAGGGTATTCTTGCAAGCGGTGATTTTGTACTGCTCGAAGATGATAAATTGGTTTGGCCTCCGTACAATATAGCGCCGGTTGTCCGCAGGGAAATTCTTGACGCGCATGGCGAAATTGCCGGCGCATTGAATAGAATAAGCGCGAAAATTACCACGCCGGTTATTACCGCCCTCAACGCGAAAGTTGACATAGACAAAGAAGAATTCGAAGATGCCGCAAAAGATTTTTTTGAAACGGTACAAAAAAATGATTGAGCCGGAAATAAAAAAAATCTTTGCTATTCCCGAACTGCGCCGGGCGGAAAAATTCCTTGATGTAATTCTTCCGCCGGAATTGCTTGCGGGCATTAAAACATGCGCGGCGCATTGGGGGAATGGGGCGTTTTCGGGCTGTGACGCGGTGGCCGCCGGAATAGATGCCAATATGCTGTATCGGCGGGGTTTTCTTGATTATGTATCCGGCAGCAAAAAGCCCGGCGCGGGGCAGGCATATTGCGCCGCGTTTTTCAAAATCGCAAATTTTTATACACGCCTCGATGTGTTTGTATTGAGCGAATATGGCACATATTGTACAATTTCAGAAGAAGCGCGGCAGGAATTGGACGCATGGTATTTTGACGCATACTATTCCCGCCTTGATATAGATGCCGGCAGCGCGCCTACAGAAGACGCGGTATTTACTCTTTCTGAAACGCTCCAATTTATCGAACATGAAACCCGTGTTCCGTATTTAACACACTGCGACTGCCGCGCTCTTGCCGCCCTTTCCAACAAATGCGCCAAGCCTCTGCGTACATGTATTACTTTCAGAAATGAGCCAAATACCAGCGTCCACCGCGGTTTAGCGCAGTGCATTACAAAAGAGTACGCAAAACAAGCGGTTGTAAATGCCGACAAATCAGGACTTATGCACCGTGTTAATTCCGGCACTATTTGTAATTGCTGCGCGGACTGCTGCTATTTATCGAGAGCGGCGGCAAGACGGGCGGCGGAATTAAATGTCTCAACATATATACGGTGGCCGCTGCAAAACAAACGCGTACAATTTGACAACGGCAAATGCGTTCAATGCGAAGTATGTGTTGAACGGTGCCCGTATAAACTTTTTTCACATACCGAGGATGGAATCTGCGTAGACAGCGCGTGGTGCGCGGGCTGCGGATTGTGCGTAAACACCTGCGCGGCAGGCGCGTTGTTGTTGTGTTCCGTTTAGGAGAATAGTATGAATGCGATTCAATTTGAAAATGTCCTAAAACATTTTCCCAAAGCAAGTTACAACGCGGTCAATAATGTATCACTCAGCATAGATGAAGGGGAATTTATTACGATAGTGGGCACTTCCGGCTGCGGTAAAACGACGCTGCTCAAGATGGTAAACCGGCTGTACAAGCCTGATTCCGGGCGCATTACATTGTTTGGCAGGGATATTGCCGCGCTTGACGCGGCGCTCCTGCGCCATGGTATAGGCTATGTTATTCAGCAGATAGGGCTTTTCCCGCATATGACGGTTTTCGATAACATTGCGGTAGTGCCGCGTATTCTGCGCTGGCCCCGCGCAAAAATAAAAACGCGCGTAGAGGAATTGCTGGAATTGGTAAATTTGCCTCCCGCGGAATTTGCCCGCCGGCATCCGGCTCAATTGTCAGGCGGGCAGCAGCAGCGTGTGGGACTTGCCCGCGCTCTTGCGGCATCTCCCCGTGTTATGCTCCTTGACGAGCCTTTTGGCGCGGTAGACGCGATAAACCGCGCTAATCTTCAGAATGAATTGCTGCGCATACATAACCTGCATAAACGTACATATCTTTTTGTTACACACGATATTACCGAAGCGTTCAAACTGGGAACACGGACGCTTATTATGAATAAAGGCGATATACAGCAATTTGATACGCCTCAAAATATTATGCAATATCCGGCAAATGATTTTGTACGCGATTTAATTGTTTCATCAGGAGCGTATCTTGCCCCGCCGGGAGACGGAATATGATTGCATATCTTGTACGTTATCATACGAGGCTGCTGGAAGTTTTTGCGGAACATATATTGCTGTTAGGAATAACACTCGTTATTTCAATATTTACAGCGGCAGTGCTGGCCGCGGCAGTAAGCCTGAACCGCCGCGTTGAAAATAGTGTATTGCGCATACTAGGCGCGGTGTACGCGGTTCCTTCTCTTGCGCTCTTTTCTATATTGATACCTTTTTTGGGCATAGGATTAAAAACGGCGGTATTTGTACTTGTACTATACAATCAATTTTTGCTGCTGCGTAATTTTTGCGCGGGGCTGCGGAGTGTAGATAACATACTTATCGAAGCGGCACAGGCTATGGGTATGACTTCCTTTCAAATGCTGGTAAAAATAAAAGTGCCGCTTGCGCTGCCGGTTATTATGGCAGGTATTCGCCTTGCCGCGCTTTCTACTACCGGCACCGGTACAATTGCCGCTGTTATCAACGCCGGCGGCATTGGGACGCTGTTGTTTGACGGGCTTCGTACAATGAACAGCGTTAAAATTCTCTGGGGAACATTTCTCGCCGCCGGTCTGGCGCTTGCCGTGAATGCCCTGCTGTCATTACTAGAAACTCACCTGCAGAAAAAATTGAATCCTCATATATCGCAAGGAGAAATACCATGAGTTACGAAGCATACAATGATGATACGCTTCATTTTGCCACAAAACAATTACATGCGGGCTATAATCCCGCCGAGCATTACCGCGCAAAAGCTGTGCCTATTTATCAGACTGCGGCGTTTGAGTTGGGCGATTATGAGCGGTGCCTGCGCCTTTTTTCGTACAATGAAGAAGGTTATTCTTATGTCCGCTTTTCCAACCCTACGAATACTGTGTTAGAAAAGCGTATCGCCGCGCTCGAAGGAGGCGCCGCCGCGCTTGCTTTGGCAAGCGGTATGGCGGCTATTTCCAATACTTTTTTGAATTTGTGTACCGCGGGAACTGAAATTGTCGCGGTAAAAACGCTGTATGGCGGAAGCACTACGCTTCTGCGTACGCTGCTTCCTCAGTATGGTATTACAGGAAAATTTGTTGATAATGAAAATGATATATCATGTTATGAAAAATTAATTACAGATAAAACACGCGCCGTTTATATTGAAAGCCTTGGCAATCCGCGTATGAATATTATTGATATACAAGAAGTTGCAAATCTTGCGCATAAGCACGGCATACCTCTTATTGTTGATAATACTTTTGCGACACCGTACCTTCTGCGTCCATTTGAATGGGGCGCTGATATTGTCTGCTATTCGGCTACGAAATATCTTGGCGGGCATGGCACGCTTATAGCCGGAATTGCCGTTGAAAAAGGCGGTTTTGACTGGTTTAATGGCAAATTTCCCCAGTTTGAAAAATTCTATAATGAATTCAAAGGCTCTATAGATGAAACAGAACTGCGTCAAACATTGTTTACCAAACGTCTGCGTATTGTTCACCTTACTGATTTGGGCGCGCACATGAGCCCATTTACCGCATGGCAATTATTACAGGGAATTGAAACATTATCGCTTCGTATGGAACGCCATGTTAATAATGCCGCCGCTGTTGCGGAATTTTTGGCGCGCCACAATGCGGTAAAAGAAGTCTCTCATCCATCGCTTGCGTCAAGCCCCTATCATGCGCTTGCGAAAAAATATTTTCCCAATGGCGCCGGCGCGATTCTTTCGGCGCGGCTGCATGGCGGCAAAGAAAAAGCGCTCAAGGTGCTCAAAAAAGTACGTATATTTGATTATATGGTCAATGTGGGAGACGCCAAATCACTGATAGTTCATCCGGCAAGTTCTACGCATTATGGCGTTTCTCAATCCGCGCAGGAAAAAGCCGGCGTTTACGAAGATACGCTGCGCTTGTCGGCAGGCATAGAAGAC
>JAIRPM010000053.1 GCA_031257075.1 Spirochaetaceae bacterium | reverse complement strand
TTCTTCTCAGTGCCTATCTGCGTAAAGGACGGCATTGTAAACATAAATGGGATGTCGCTCACACTTAATGGCGAGCCTGTGCGGACACAAAAGGTGCTGGACGGCGAGGTGGGCTAGGGCAACGCTGATTAAATTGACTCTAATCAGCATTACCCTTTTTATTGTTCATCTATGCGTTTTGTGCGGCTAATTGCGCACTTTCTACCATAAAGTCGGCGATACGCTTTCCCGCTTCCCGTTGATGCATCCACGCCTCTTCTTTTGCCTGTTTTCGCGCTTGTGCAAGTTCTGCGCTGTCTGAAACATTTTGTATAATACCGCCAATATTATCAAACATTTCTTCTTTCAGTTCAATGCCGAATTTCTTTAATGTCCTGAATTGCCACAGTTTATCACTATTGACAGTACCGTTTTCATCCGAACAAATATCATCCGCGTCATAGGGACGCAAGTCGATGTTCTGATTTACATACAGTACAGGTTTATCACGCAAAAATGTATAATCAAAAATTATACCGGAAAAATCAGAAATCATAATGGCCGCTTTTGCAAGCGAATGAATATTATCACGTTCATAATCCCAGACAAGATTTGAGCAGTCTTTATAACGCGCTTCCAATGCCGCAAGCATAGCCGCCTCTGACTTTTTCGACTGCGGGTGTGGGCGTACTATGATACGCCATCCGGTTTTTACAAGCGGGTCAAGCAGCCTGCCGCCGTACTTTGCAAGCAGCGCGGACGGTCCCCACGAAGGGGAAACCAGCACGGTAAATGGTGGATGCTCGTCCGCCGAGACAGCCCCCTCCCCTCCCCTATCAGACTTAATTGCAGCGATTTTTTGCGCATATATATCAAGGTAAGAACAACCTACGGTAAGAAGATTCTTTGCCGGAAGCCCGCGCTGCTGTTCAAGCGCACGTATATCCGCAGCCTGATAATCTCCCGTAAGCAGCACCGAATCAAAGTAGTCAATGCCGAATAAGCGGTACATTGTGGCATCACTGGTAGCATGCAAAACATGAGCATAATGGTTAACTGCTTTTGAACGTTTTAACTGATATACATCAATGCCCGGTGTTGTCATAAGCACAACATTTGCCGCAAGCAAATTAAGCCGCGCAAACGCTTTGTTCCCTTCGCCTATATATTCAGATTTGATATAGTGATAATCCGTTGTAAAAACCGGGTCGTCCTGCGCCGAAGTTAAATAGCACAATTCCGTTTGCCGTTTTTCAAACTCGTCCAAAATAGGCTTAAACACATTCCAATACTGCCTGCCCTCGCAGTAAATAACATACGCTTTCCGCGCAAGGGAAACCGCCGCCCTGCCGCCTGAAAAAAACATTTTGGCTTTTATCAGCACAGCCCGCGCTAAAAAATACAGCGTTGCGGCAGCGCCTATCAAAACCGAAAAGAGCATAGAACCCGTCCCCGGGTCTATATACAAAAACCGTATCATAGAATACCTCAATTATGCAAAGAAAACCGTCAGGCTGTCAACAGGGTTGCCGGACAAGCCTCGTGTATATTTTCCAAAATAATAGCTGCTGTTTTTTTAAATGTATACTTTTCCGCAAGGTCATCTGATAAAACCAGATTTCGCGGCTCTTGAGCATACAATAGATTCATTAGTTTTTCTTTAAGGTCTGAAACATCGCCGGCGCGGAAAAACGTTACCGGAAAGACGTCATATATTTCCTTGAATACCGGAATATCCGAAACAAGCGCCTGTGTGCCGGTAACCATTGCTTCAAGCGGCGGCAGGCCAAAGCCCTCGTACAGCGAGGGCTGCACCAGCAGCGCGGCTTCGGCAAGCAGGGTTTTCAGTTTTTCGTTGGAAAGCAGCCCCGTAAATTCAACGCCGAAAGAATCCGCTTGTTCGAGTTTCGCCGGCATTGACGTATCGGCGGACCTGAAATTATCTTTGCTTCCAACAATCACCAGCTTATGCGGCAGCCCTTCCGCGCGGGCGGCAATGAAAGCATCAAGAAGATACGATAAACCCTTATGTTTTTTGATGTTTCCAATAAATAATATTTTCTCTGTCTTTTCTATTTTTTGAAAATCCAGCAAATATGGCAGTATCGCAGTATGGGTAACAACAACCGGTTTTATATTTCCCAAAAAATGTTCTATTCTTGATTTTGAAAAATGTGAAACTGTAAATATCTTTTTTGAACGCCGGAATGCTCTGTGGTAAAACCACATCCGCGCCGCAAGTCCGGCTTTAGATACAAGTTCCGGCATATCAGGAAAAATAATATCATGAATCGTCGTATACACAGGAACCGTAACGCCTCCAGGAATATTGAAATATGGCGAATAATACAAATCCGTTTTGTTGATTGCCCTTTTAAGATGAGCGGGGAAAGCAAGCAGTTCAGCGATTGAAAACGGTTTGATGCCGCAGGGTATAACGGCGCAGTTTTTATGTCCTGCGGTAAAGCAGCGCAGTTTTTCCGCGTCCCCCAGCAACAAAAAACTATGGGGCGAATCCAGAAAATACGGAAGGCACCCTTGCAGATATACGCCGACGCCGCTTGCGTTAAGAAACCGGCAGTCAATGGTTATTTTCATACTCATCCGCTTTTATCCAGTTCTCCGCTTTGAAAATATTGTCGTGAACGTAGTAGTCTTTTGTTTTATCAAGGTCGAACAGCGTTGAACCTTCCGCTCTGCCTGACATTCTGTGAGCGGCAACCGCGATATACAAAGGCTGTTCTTTCGGTTTCATTGATATGTCATTTCCATTCCATGGATTTCTGGGATTTTCGACAATACCGGAAAGCGCCAGTGAAGGCGTATCCGCGTTTGTCATAAATGAATCGTCTATCTTCATATTACGGGGGCCCCCCCCCCCCCCGCCCGCCAGGAGAAAAAACCAAAAAAATAAAGATCTATATATGAAAATAAAAATACATCAGCAGACACACAGA
>JAIRPM010000034.1 GCA_031257075.1 Spirochaetaceae bacterium | reverse complement strand
GTATGCCCAAAGCGCGAACTAAAAACACCGTGCGATAGCTGCGCTTTTTCCACGGCGCGGGGGTCGAATATCGAAATCTGCCCGCCCCAAAAATAAGGGTTGGTAACATAGTAGCCGTCGTACACCGCCATAATGTCGCCCGGCTCGCCGCCCCGTATCGAAGGCGATGCCTGCCCGCCGCTTGTGTAACTTACCCCCGGCAGCAGTTTGACGGCTGTCATCACATCTTCCATAACGCCGATTTGCGCCATCTGCCGCAAACTATCGCCGGATATGCTTACGCTACGCCCCGCCTGCGTTCCCACGCCGCCGGCTGTTTTGTCCGCTTCTATTATCAGTTCTTTGTTTTCCATCATCGTGCCCATACGCATCGCGGCGGTTATCGCGTTGCTTCCGCCGTTTGCCGGAATAAGAACGCGGTAGGTTTCATAGCCGGGGTAGGATCTGCGGAGCAGCGTCTCGCGCCCGTCCGGCACGGTAACAACAGCCCGCCCCTGCCGGTTTGCCGTTACCTTCGCGCCGTCCGGCAAGTTAATGACAGCCCCCTCCAGCGCAATATCGAGGTCGGCATCCACTGCCGTTACCGTAATGTCGCGGGCAAACGCCGCAAAACAAACAAAACCGGTAAAAAATAGGGCAAGATAAAGTTTTTTCATTAATTGTAGTATACGTATTTTGAGTGCTTATAATAATACGGGTAGCGGTTGAATTGCGGCCCTGCGGTTTGTGTTTTTGCCGCCGCCGCATAGTGCTTCTCTGTATTTTTTCAAAGAATAGGGCTATACTGTTTTTATGGCGAAGAACAGGATAAACGAAAAAATTGTCAATGTGATAGATGACGGCACGACTGAAAAAAAAATCAATTCTACGCCTATGCTGGCGCAATACCGGCGTATAAAGCAAACGCACCGCGATGAAGTGCTGTTTTTCCGCTTGGGAGATTTTTATGAAATGTTTGGCGATGACGCTATAGAAGTCTCCGCCCTCCTTAATTTGACGCTGACCAGCCGCAACAATGTCCCTATGTGCGGGATACCCTACCAGTCGACACGAAGTTATATCGCGCGTCTGCTGCGAAAGGGGAAAAAAATCGCTATTTGCGAACAACTAAGCGCCCCCTCCAGAGGACGGAGTCTGATTGAACGCGAAGTGGTTGAAGTCATTACGCCCGGTACTGTGGTCGATGACTACTATCTGGAAACCGGCGCGTCAAACTACCTTGCGGCGCTCTTTGAGGCCGGTACGGCGCTGTCTTTTGCCTACATCGACCTTTCAACCGGCGAATTTAAAGCAACCGCATTCAAGGGCAATACCGAAGAACAACTGCGCGAAGAACTGGAACGGCTCGAAATACGTGAAATTTTGGTGCAGGAATCGCTTGTCAAAGAAAACCATAAAATAGCGCGGGCGCTGGAAGAACGCGCCGGCCTTTTGGTAAACCGCTGGGCGGACTGGCTTTTTGACATGGGAAAAAGCATGGCGCGGCTCATACGGCAATTTAACACGAACAATTTGAAAGGTTTTGGCATTGAAAACGGCGCTCCTGAAATTGCCGCCGCCGGCGCGCTTCTTGATTACCTTGACCAAACGGCAAAAAATTTGATTCCCCATGTCCGTTCAATTCAGCGCTATTGTGAAAGCGAATTTGCGGGAATGGATGAATCTTCGATACGGAATATGGAACTGTTTCATAATCAGCATGACGGGTCTTCGCATTTTTCATTGTTTGAAGTGATTGATGAGACAAAAACACCTATGGGCCGGCGCCTGCTCAAATACCGGCTTGCCCACCCGCTTCTGGATACGGCAAAGATTGAAAAAAGGCTTGATTTTGCCGGCTTTTTTTATGCTGAACAAAAAACGCTCTCCAAAACCCGCGATATTCTGGGAAAAGCGGGCGATTTGGAACGGTTAAGTTCCCGTATCGGTATGGAAAAAGCGCATGGCAAGGATATGCTGGCGCTGAAAAATGTGCTTATATGTTTGGAAGAACTACAGCAATCATTGCCGCAGGCTGTCATCCCTTTTTATGAAGATAAAGGCCATTCGCGCTGTACCAGAGGGGCTGATTTTCAAAAAATAATGGCGCTGAAAGACAATCTGGAAAAAGCGCTGGCTGACGAGCCGTCCATTTTGCTGAACGAAGGCAAACTGATACGGCGCGGTTACAATGCCGAACTTGACCACCTGCATGAACTCCGCGAAAACGGGCGCGGGCTTTTGGAAAAATATCTGGTGGAAGAACGGGAGGCAACGGGGATAAGCGCTCTGAAAATTCATTACAACCGGCTGATAGGTTATTTTTTTGAAGTTACCAAAGCGCATTTAGCCAAAGTGCCGCGCCGTTTTATCCGCAGGCAGGGGACAGCCATCGGGGAGCGCTTCACTACCGATAAACTTTCCGCGCTCGAATCGGATATAAACGGGGCATGCGATAAAATCATAGAACTTGAACGCAAGTTGTTTCTGGAATTGCGCGGTAACGCCAAAGAATTGCTGCCGGAACTTTTTGATGCGGCGGCCGCGCTGGCGGAACTTGATGTGGCGCAAAGCACAGCGCAGGCAGCGACCCGGCATCTGTGGATAAAGCCCCAGCTGAATAACAGCCTTGCCCTCAATATCCGCGAAGGCCGGCATCCGGTTGTTGAAACCCACATTCCGGGTGGTGAATTTATTCCCAATGACATTAAGCTTAATGCCGCGCCGGAAGCGCCGGCGGCGGAAGTGCCTTTTTTGCTGATAACCGGCCCCAATATGGCGGGAAAATCAACCTATCTGCGTCAGGCGGCGCTCATAACGATAATGGCGCAGACAGGGCTGTTCGTGCCGGCAGCCCATGCGGAAATAGGCATTGTTGATAGAATTTATTGCCGGGTAGGGGCCTACGATAATATTTCCCGCGGCGAATCAACTTTTTTGGTAGAAATGAACGAAACCGCCTATATTTTGAACACGGCTAGCAGCCGCAGTCTTGTTATTATGGACGAAGTCGGGCGGGGAACAGGCACTCGTGACGGGCTGGCTATCGCGCAAGCCGTCTGCGAAGACCTGCTCAACCGTATCCGGTGTCGGACGCTTTTTGCGACACATTACCACGAACTTTCAACATTGAACCATCCGTGTATGGACAACCGCTCGCTTGAAGTGGACGAACTTGACGGCAAAATCATTTTCCGCCGCCGGCTCGTAAATAAGCCCGCTGCCGAATCTTACGGCCTCCATGTAGCGCGGCTTGCCGGGCTTGATGAAAAAGTTCTTGCCCGTGCCGGCGAATTGATGCGGCATCTCCGCACGATTTCAGCCGGAACCGTCCCATTCTGCCCGGTAGTCGTCCCGGATAGAACGCCCGGACCGCGGGATGAACCGCTCCCGCAAAAAGACTCCCCCCCTCTCCGCCAAAGCAAAAAAACAGTGAAGCCCGCCGAACCATCCCTTTTCGATTAGGCAATGCGGCCATAAAAGGTATGGCGTTTACCAGTTCCGCTCATCCGGCAGCCTGCTAATCTTTGCGCGTAATGCTGAAGTAGAACCGCTTGCTTTACAGCAGATGTGGGGGCGCGGCCGCCTCTGCTATTCCCCCCGCCCCCGCGCCGCCCGCCGGCCTCTTATCCAAAGCCGCCTGTTCCACTATCATAACCCCATGGCGTTAATGCTTTACAACACTTTGGGGCGTTCTTTGCGGGAATTCACCCCTATCAAAACAGGCGAGGCCGGATTTTACGGCTGCGGCCCTACCGTTTATAACTATGCCCATATCGGCAATCTACGCGCCTATGTTACGCATGATATTCTGTGCAAGACCCTCAGACGTTCCGGGCTTAATGTAACACACGTTATGAATGTTACCGATGTGGGGCACCTTTCCGGCGATAATGACGAAGGCGAGGACAAAATGGTAAAGAGCGCCGAAGAACGGGGTAAATCCGTGTTGGAAATAGCCGATTTCTACACACGCGCTTTTTTTCACGACACGGAACGGCTCAACATTGCCCGCCCTACGGTAGTCTGCAAAGCAACGGAACATATCGGCGATATGATAGCCCTTATTCAGCGTATCGAGGCGCGGGGCTGGACATACCAGGCGGGCGGAAATCTCTATTATGACATCTCGAAGTTCCCGTATTACGGCGAACTTGCCGGCCTCCGCCTTGACAGCCTTAAAACCGGCGCCCGTACCGAAGTCGATACGAATAAACGGAATGGCGGCGACTTCGTACTTTGGTTTACCAAAAGCAAGTTTGAGAATCAGGCGCTCGTATGGGACAGCCCCTGGGGCCGGGGGTATCCGGGCTGGCATATCGAATGTTCCGCTATGAGTATGAAGTATTTGAGCGAACAATTTGATATTCACGCGGGCGGAATCGACCATATCCAAATTCACCATACCAACGAAATCGCCCAAAGCGAAGCCGCTACCGGCAAACACCCGTGGGTAAAGTACTGGGTGCATAATGAATTTCTCGTGCTGGACAAGGGGAAAATGTCCAAATCCAAAGGAGGGTTTATTACCCTGCAAACCCTTGTTGACGCGGGCTACGACCCGCTCGACTACCGCTATTTCCTTTTGGGCGGGCATTACCGCAATCAAATTCAGTTTTCTTATGAAAGCATGGACGGTGCCCGCAATTCCCGCAAATCGCTGATAAAAGAGATGGCATCTCTGGCGCGAAAGGCGGGGGGAATAGAGCGGCAGGACAAGGGGCAGGCGGCAGGCGGCGAACAGGCATATACCGCGCACTTTAACAAGGCGCTTGAGGATGATTTGAACACCCCCAAAGCGTTGGCCGCTCTGCGGACTATGCTCAAAGATAACGCCATTCCGCCCGCCGCCGCGCTTGCCGCCGCGTTCGACATGGACAGCGTGCTAGGCTTGAGCCTCCGTGAATCGTGCGAAAAGGCGCTTGCGGCGGAAACAGCCGCGCCGTCTATTTCCGCAGACAGCGGCCTTACCGCCGAAGTGGAAGCGCTTATAGCCGAACGCGCCGCCGCAAAAAAAGCCCGCGACTTTGCCAAAGCGGACGCGATACGCGCCGCCCTCAAAGGACGCGGTATCGTTTTGGAAGACACGCCAACCGGCACCGTGTGGAAAAAAGTATAGCCCAAGGTCGGCGCATATGTTTTGCGTCCGCAAAATATACCGTTGTAAAATAATGAATTGAGAGGGAGCGTATGCTGGAAAGCCAGAAAGTGCGGGCGCTTGCGCCCGAAATGGACAGCCTGAAAATGGGTATGGGCTGGACAACAGACGATTTAGAAAAACCCCAGATTTTGGTCGAGGCGACGGCAGGAGACAGCCATCCGGGAAGCGCCCATCTTTTATCCTTGTCGGAAATAGCCCGGAACGCGGCAGATGTGGCGGGAGGCAAGGCCGCCCGCTACTTTGCTACGGATATTTGCGATGGGATAGCGCAGGGGCATGACGGCATCAATTATTCACTGGCAAGCCGTGAAACGATAGCAAACCTCATCGAAATTCATGCGAAAGCAAGCGGTTTTGATGCCGGCATCTTTTTGTCAGGCTGCGACAAATCAGTTCCCGCCCAACTTATGGCTATAGGCCGGCTCAATATGCCGGCAATTATGGTACCCGGCGGCGTTATGGACGCGGGGCCGGACATGCTCACGCTGGAGCAAATCGGCGCGTACAGCGCTATGCACAGACGCGGCGAAATTTCAGACGAGCAATTCCGTTATTACAAACATCATGCATGCCCGTCTTGTGGAGCATGCAGTTTTATGGGTACCGCTTCCACGATGCAGATAATGGCCGAATCGCTGGGGTTAACGCTTCCGGGTGCCGCGCTTATGAGCGCAACTTCGGCCAATTTACGCGCTATGGCGGAACACGCGGGAACTCAGGCTGTGGAATTGGCGCGGCGAGGTTTGCGGGCGCGCGATATTGTAACACGCAAAAGTTTTGAAAACGCTATAATGGTTCATGCGGCAATTTCCGGTTCGTCTAACTGCCTGATACACATACCGGCAATAGCGCGGGAATTTGAAATACCGCTTGACGCGCGGATTTTCGATACAATGCACCGCGGCGCGCGTTATCTGCTCAACATCCGTCCGGCGGGAAAATGGCCTGCGCAGTTCTTTTGGCTGGCGGGCGGAGTGCCCCGCGTTATGGAAGAAATCAAATCAAAACTCCATTTGGACGCGCTCACCGTTACCGGAAAAACCTTGGGTGAAAATCTTGAAAGCCTCAAGAAATCCGGTTTTTTTGAGGCCTGTGAAGAAGGGCTTGCCCGTTCCGGCATACAACGTGAGGATGTTATCCGGCCTTTTACCATGCCTCTGGGAAATGACGGCGCTATAGCCGTACTTTATGGAAATTTAGCGCCGCAGGGCGCGGTAGTAAAACATTCGGCCGTTCCCCGCGCTATGTGGAAGGCCGCGCTCCGCGCCCGGCCTTTTGACAGTGAAGAAGAAGCAATCGATGCCATACTCAAACGGCGCATACAACCCGGAGATGCCGTCATTATCCGGTATGAAGGCCCCCGGGGAAGCGGTATGCCTGAAATGTTTTACACTACCGAAGCGATAGCCAGCGACCCGGTTCTGGCCGCGTCAATAGCGCTCATAACGGATGGCCGCTTTTCCGGCGCGTCAAAAGGGCCGGCTATAGGGCATGTTTCTCCTGAAGCGGCTTCCGGCGGGCCTATAGCCCTTGTTGAAGAAGGCGACCTTATCGAACTCGATATCGCGGCGCGCCGGCTTGAAATAACAGGCATTGCGGGAAAGCCCCTCACACCTGCGGAAGTTGAAACAGTTTTTGCGGCGCGGCGCGAAAAACTCCCCCCATGGAAAACCAAATACACCCGTGGCGTCCTCAAAACCTTCTGCGAAAACGCCGCGCCGCCTATGGACGGCGCTTGGACAAATTAAAGCCGGTGCGCAAACCAGTTGCTTTGCGCCCATAAAACCGGCTGCTTTTCGGCAAATTCCCATTCATTTTTCTCCGTGCAGACAGGCTTGCATACTTTTTCATTTGTTGTATACAATCCGTGTGATACAACTTTTGGAGGTTGACAATGATAAAGGACAAAAGAATGGCAAAGACCGTTCTTCTAGCTGCTCTCGCGGCGCTTACGCTTATTCCGGCACTAGGGTTGAGCGGGTGCGCCAAGAAGCAGGATGACTCGCAGGCAGGGAGCAAACTTGTTGTGTGGAGTTTTACCGATGAAATTGGTAAAATGACCGATGCCTATTACAAACCCCGCCACCCGGAAATGACGGTAGAGTATTCTCTTACTCCCACCGAGCAATTTCCCAACAAACTTGACCCGGTACTGCAATCGGGACAGGGCGCGCCGGATGTATTTGGTATGGAAGATGCTTTTGTACGCAAGTATGTCGAATCTGGAATGCTCCTCGACATTACCGATGTCTACGAGCAGGTAAAAGACAAAATGGTGCGCTATCCGGTAGACGTCGGTTCGTACAAAGGCAAAGTCTATGCTATGGCATGGCAGGCAACACCCGGAGCGATGTTTTACCGCCGCAGTTTGGCCAAGCAGTATTTTGGCACCGACGACCCGGCCGAGGTGCAAAAGCATTTTACCAATATCGACGCTTTTCTTGCAGCGGCGGACGAGTTGAAAGCAAAATCCGGCGGTAAATGCGTGGTTGTTGGCGCGATTCAAGACTTGATGCAGCCCTTCAAGGGGGCGCGCAAAACCCCATGGGTAGTGGACGGTAAATTTGTTATTGATGATGCGATGCTGCGCTTTATGGATGTGGGGAAAACCCTGCATGAGAAAGGCGAAGAAGGCCGTATAGCCCAGTGGTCGGAAGGCTGGAATGCCGGCATGAACGGAACGCTCAAAGATGAAAAAGGCCAGCCTATCGAAGTATTTTCGGTATTTTTGCCGACTTGGGGGCTTCATTATGTGCTTAAAAACAACGCGCCGAACACTGCCGGCGACTGGGCGATGATACCGGGGCCGCTTCCTTATCGCTGGGGCGGCACTTGGATTGGTGCGTGGAAAAACACGAAGAATCCGGCGGGCGCTAAAGAGTTTATCCGGCTTTTGACTACCGATGATGAAGTTATTGAACAACTGGTGAAAGACACCGGCGATTTTGTCGGTAATATGAACGTGGTGAATAAAATAAAAGATACGTTTACCGAGCCGTTCCTTGGCGGGCAGAATCATTACGCGATTTTTGCCGAACTTGCCCCGAATATAGACGGCACCAAAACGCAGGGAACCGACCAGGCTATTGAGGCTATCTTTATTGAAACTTTTACCTCGTATGTCAATGGTGAAAAAACAAAAGATAAAGCTATCGAAGCCTTCAAAGAACAGGTAAGCGCGCAATTGGGGATTCAATAAAATCCGCGCTGACAAAGTTCGGGAATGGAGATAGGGAATTCAGGGCGGCTGCTAAATGATGCGCGGCGCTGCCGGCATTGGCCGGGGCGGCCTCGCATCATTTCCGGTTTGCGTCCGGTTTGTGCCGCCTTGAATTTTCTGTCTTTTGCTGCCCGTCCAGAGGAGTCTCTATGTCAAACAAAACGAAACCGGCAAAGATAAAAGGCTGTGAATCACAACTTCAGAAATGGGGTTATGTTTTTGTACTGCCATTTGTGCTGGTATATTGTCTATTTAATTTATATCCGACGCTAAGTACGCTCTATTTGGCTTTTACGGATTTAAAAGGATTCAAGACCAACGCTGAATTTACCGGCCTTGAAAATTTTATACGGCTTATAAAAGATAAATATTTTTGGGGCGCGGTAAAAAATACCTTTATTATGTGGGGGCTAAATTTTGTACCACAACTCGGTATTGCGCTTATTCTTGCTATATGGTTTTCCGATGTACAACTTAAGTTAAAATTCAAAAATCCGGTGCGCGCCATTATCTATCTGCCCAATCTGCTTACCGCCGCATCTGTGGCGATGCTTTTTCGCAGTTTGTTCTACTATCCGGTAGGGCCGGTAAACCAGTTTTTGCAATCGCTTGGCATATATGCCCATACGGTTAGAGACGGCGAAGTAATAAAAGAAGCGTTCTATTTTTTCCGCAGCGTTCCCGCCTCACGCGGCATTGTCGCGTTTATTCAATGGTGGATGTGGTATGGGCAGACCGTTATTTTACTTATGGCCGGCATTACAAGCATACCGGTATCATTGTACGAAGCGGCGGTAATTGACGGAGCAAACAACCGGCAGGTTACATGGCGCATTACATTGCCGCTTTTACGGCCGATTATGCTGTACACATTGATAACGTCAATGATTGGCGGCATGCAGATGCTGGAAGTCCCTTTTTTGCTTACCGATATGCGCGGAGCTCCAGATTACAGCATCCGCACAACCAATGTATATTTGTATAATATAGCGTTTCAGGGCGCAAATGATTATGCGTATGCGGCATGTATATCGATAGGCTTGTTTATTATTACCTGCATACTCGCGCTGGGCATAAATTACCTTATGCGCGATAGAAGCGAACTTTCAAAAGCGAGGTAAATCATGAAAAATCAACAAACTTACAGTGCGTATTTAAATACGCGCCGCTTATATATATATATCGTAATGATTATCATAACTGCGCTTGCCGTTGTTCCCATTTATGTAATGCTTATAAACGCTACGCGCAGTACGGAACAGATTAACACGGGAATTTCACTCATACCAGGAGGAAATTTATTTTATAACTGGAATGCTCTCACAAGCCGCGGCTTTCAAATTTGGCAGGGCTTTTTTAACAGCGCGTTTATCGCCGTGTTTTCCACGCTTTTTACCGTGTATTTTTCCGCAATGACAGCTTACGGCGTACACATTTATAACTTTCCCGGCAAAAAGGTTTTGTGGACGGCGATTCTGATTATTATGATGCTGCCCGCTTCTCTCGCGTTTATCGGCTTTTATCAGTTTATGTCCAAATTACATTTGCTGGATAATTATATTCCGCTGATAATACCGAGTATTTGCACTGCAAGTACGGTTATGTTTATACGCCAGTATATGCAGTCCATTCTTTCAAAGGAATTGATAGAAGCGGCCCGTATCGACGGTGCGGGTGAAATCCGAATTTTTAATACAATAGTACTGCCGGTGCTTACCCCCGCGCTTTCCGCTCAGGCAATTTTTGCTTTTGTTGCGTCATGGAACAATTTTTTTACTCCTTTTGTGCTTATTTCTACGCAAAAGAAATACACGCTGCCTATGCTCGTGCAGGCGCTGCGCGGAGATATTTACCGGACCGAATACGGCGGAATTTATTTAGGTATTGCCGTTTCTATTGTACCGATTTTGATTTTCTACGCTTTTATGTCCCGTTTTATTATTTCGGGAGTTGCGTCAGGCGGGGTGAAGGAATAGAATATATAATGCCGGAGGAATCTTGTGAGTAACCAACTAAAGGCAAAGGCGCGGGCGCTTGCCGTGCAAATGACGCTTGAAGAAAAAACGAGCCTTATGGTTCACAAGTCGCCGGCTGTTCCCCGCTTGGGGATTCCGGCGTATAACTGGTGGAATGAAGCCCTCCATGGCGTGGCGCGGGCCGGCACGGCAACTGTCTTCCCACAATCAATTGCGCTGGCGGCGGCTTTTAGCCCCGCTCTTGTCAAACGGGTCGCGGACGCAATTTCAACCGAAGCCCGCGCAAAATATCATGCGCAGGAATCCGAAGGCGACCGCGACATTTATAAAGGGCTTACCTTTTGGTCGCCCAATATCAATATTTTCCGCGACCCGCGCTGGGGCAGAGGCCATGAAACTTTCGGCGAAGATCCGTATCTTACAGGATTGCTCGGTATGGCATTTATCAAAGGTTTGCAGGGAGAATGCCGGGATAGTCTGAAAACGGCGGCTTGCGCAAAACATTTTGCCGTACATTCCGGGCCGGAAAACGACCGGCATAAATTTAACGCGGTAGTGGGGGCTTACGACCTCTGGAATACCTATCTTTCCGCTTTTGAAGATGCGGTTAAAGCCGGTGTGGAAGCGGTGATGGGCGCGTACAACCGTACTTTGGGCGAGCCATGCTGCGGTTCAGAATTGCTGCTAAAAAAAATTCTTCGCGGTAAATGGGGGTTTGACGGGCATGTTGTCTCCGACTGCTGGGCAATAAAAGATTTCCATGAAAATCACCGTGTAACGCAAAGTCCGGCCGAATCGGTAGCGCTTGCCGTCAAAAACGGCTGCGATATCAACTGCGGTATCTTGTTCCCTCTTGCTTATGATGCCGTTAAGGCGGGGATGCTGGACGAAACACGGATTGACGAGGCGGTAACGCGCCTGCTCACAACACGGATGCGGTTGGGGCTGCTCGGCGCGCCTGCGAACACGGCTTGGACAAATATTCCCTATTCCGCGGTAGATTGTGCCGAGCATGCCGCTCTCAATCTGGAAGCGGCGGAAAAATCGATCGTGCTTCTTAGGAACGACGGCGTACTGCCGTTTGCGTGCGATAACGCCCTAACGGCAGCCAATGGCGCGGTGATAAAAACGCTTAGCGTTATCGGGCCCAATGCTGACAGCCGCGCCGCCCTGGAAGGTAATTATTCAGGACGGGCAAGCCATTATAGTACGCCGCTGGAAGGCATACGCGCCCTTGCGGAACCGGCGGGGGTGCGCGTCCTTTATTCTGAAGGCTGCCACCTTTACAAAGACCGCATATCCCCGTTAGCCGAACCTGACGACCGTTTTGCCGAAGCGCGGATTGCCGTAAAAAACAGCGATGCCGTTGTACTCTGTCTGGGGCTTGATGCCGGTATCGAAGGTGAGGAGGGGGATGCATACGCCGGCCCGGATGCCGGCGGTGACCGTAATCACATTGAATTGCCGGGCCGCCAGCAAGCGCTTGCGGACACGGTTTTTGAGGCTGCCGGTAATAAACCTGTTATTGTCATATCAATTTCCGGCGGAGCGTTGGTAGTAAATATTCCCCGTAAACCGGCGGCGCTTATTCAGGCTTTCTATCCGGGCGCGGCAGGCGGGCTTGCCCTTGCGCGAATTCTTTTTGGAAAAGTAAGCCCCTCCGGTAAACTGCCGGTAACCTTTTACCGCTCCACCGCCTGCCTGCCAGATTTTACCGATTATTGTATGACAAACCGTACGTACCGTTACTTCAAGGATGAGCCGCTCTATCCGTTCGGTTTTGGGTTGGGATATTCACGCTTTCAACTTTTGGATTTGAATTTTGACGGAACGGGCGCTTCCAGCTATTCATGCTCGGTAACAATAATAAACACCGGTGCGATGAAAGCGCGGGAAACAGCGCAGATATATACAACGCTCATTGGGCAGAAAGAACGCTGGTGCCTTTGCGGGATAGCGGAGGCGGAATTGGATGCGGGCGCGCAGGCGCGGCTTACTATAAAACTGGGAAAAAGCGCCTTTGCCCGTTATGATGATGACGGTAACATCTGTACGGTTTTGGGGGCGCACACACTCTACGCCGGTTTTACGCAGCCGGATGCTTACAGCGCAAAACTCTACGGGCAAAAACCGTTGTCAATGACCGTCCGAATTTCTGAATAGGCGGAGATGGCACTTTTTCAGTGTGGCAGTGCCGCGTAAAGTTTGATAAAATCCGCAGGGGCAAGCGTTTCGGCGCGAATTTGGCTGTCTATATGGGCGTTTTTAAGCGCGGCGGCAGCTATTTCCGGCTGAATGACGGCTTCCAAATTGTTTTTTATTGTTTTGCGGCGGTGGGAAAAAAGAACGCGTACCATGCGGAAAAATCCGGGCAGGCGTTTTGCCGCGTTTTCCGCCGAAGCGAAAGGGGCAAAGACGCGCTCAATATCCGGTTGTAGGTCGAGGCGCAGGCAGATTGAATCGACATGGGGGGGGGGGGAAAAATTATGCGGGGGTATAAGAGACACGCGCTTTACCGTGTAAACGGAAGAACAGAGAACGGAAAGAGATGAATATTGAGGCGTGCCGGGCGCGGCACTAAAGCGTTCCGCGACTTCTTTCTGTACGGTAAGCACACAGCGTTTGAAAAACAACCCGTTTTCGATAAATGTGCCGGTTAATATACCCGCGATATTGTAAGGGAGGTTCCCGAAAAGGATAATGTTTGCGCTGGAAAAGCCGCCGCATGTGATGTGTTCCCGTTCTGCCTGCGCCTGCCATGTTTTTAGTACATCGCCTTCTACCAATGTCCAGTCGGCGGTAAAACGTTCCGCAAAAAGGCTGTTGAGCAATTTACAATAACCGTTATCAATTTCAAAAGCGGTAAGCCGCGCTCCCGCTTCGAGCAAAGATAGTGTTTCAGCGCCCAGTCCGGGGCCTATTTCCCAAACCCGCGTTCCATTTTCGACTTCTGCCGCATCAAAAATTTTTTGACGCATAGACGGATTGATAAGAAAATTTTGCCCGAATTTTTTTTGCACTGAGAGGCCTTTGCTCTGCAGCAGCGTATTTATGGCATTGGCAGAATTATATATGCCGCTGTTAAATTCTATCATTGGGTAATTCCTCTTGAACAGCGCCATTGCGCGGAATATATGAGTATGTATCTAATTTTGATATACTAAGCAGCAAATTGTCCAGCGATACCGCAAGGCAGGTTAGTTTTAGTTCATTTTTGCGGCTGTTGAGCGCGGCAAGAACTGTAAACGTTTCCCCTAGTATATGCCCCCAAAACCCCGGAAACATGAGGTTTTTTGAAACACAAAGACGCGACAAAAAAACAAGCGCTTCTACAGTGAGCGCCCGGTTGAATCCTTCCGTAAGCGCTCCGCTGGTGAGCGTAAATCTGCCAAAAGTCCACAATACTTTTCCAAAAGGAAAAAGAACATTGCATGCCGTAATCATTATGATGAACATTCCGGTAATGAAATAATTATTTTTCTTTTTTGAATATATAAATACTGATAATATAATTCCAAATTCAATGCATTTAATAACAATATTTGCAGTACAAAGTACAGCAATACTTGCCAAAAGACCAAAGAAAAAAATAATTCTCGTGCTTGTAATGTGCCTGCAAAGAGTAATTTTTTTTTTGTGTCTTGATTTCGTGTCGGCATTGTTGGGGTGTTGGACGCGGTCTGGAAGTATTTGCCGGCAGCCTGAGCGTATTATGCCGTACCAGCGGGAAATGCCGGCAAACCGGTTGCAAAAAATTCCCAGCGTGCATCCTGTAATAATTCCTGCCGCAATAAAAGGGGGGGCAATATAGAATGCTCCGCGTCCCAGCACCAAAAAGCGGGCAAGCGCTATCTGCGTTATATTGGACACAAACGCGCCGGCAATGCCAAGCCCGGCAAAACTTAAACAGCTGCCGCCGTACTGCGCGCGCCGCAATCCGCACAAGCGCCACAGCAGCCACATAAAAAAAGCGGACGAGGCGCTTCCCGCAATTGAAAAAAGCAGAGCGTATGAAAAGAGCGTTCCCGTTATCAGCGCTCCTCCCAGCGATTTTATGGCGATAAGTGCCGCAAAAGAACGTGCATTCCAAAAAAGCGCGAGCATAACGGGAAAATTGGCAAGGCCAATCCGCAAAAAAGGGAAGGGTTTAGGCAGCGCGTATTCCAGCGCCGATAGAAAAATACAGAGTGCGCCGAATGTGCATAAAAGGAGCGGCGGCGCAGCGCGGCCATCTTTGTTACCATGTTCCGGCATCCGGTTTTACCTTTGTTTTTGAAATGTCCCGGCCGTTTCCCGGGCTGCCTTCAATGGTTACCAGAATTTGATTAGGGAGGCAAACTATCCACTGGCCGTGCGTTGACGCGCTGCCCTGCTTAATACAGGTTTGGTTTTTACATGGGGATGAAACAACCATTACGGCCTTGCCGGTTAGTTGAACGGCTGTTTCTCCCAGCGGGCCGGAAACGTTTAGACACGCAATCGAATTGAGCGGATAAACCCACACGCCGTCTTTGCCTTCGATGCGGACAAAAACATCTTCTGCCGGCCTTCCGTAAACGAGATACAGCGACCCGGCAAAAAAGGCGAGGGCTATGCCAAATACGACATAATCACCCGAACACAGATAGAAAAAAAATTTATGGTTCACACGCCCAAAACCGATGTTACTCCAGGAACGGTCTGTTTAAGAAAGTTTTCAATACCATTTTTAAGCGTCATTTGAGCATGTGGGCAGCAGCCGCACGCGCCGGTTAATTTTACCGATACAATTCCATCTTCTGAAACGGACACAAGTTCAACATCGCCGCCGTCGGCTTGAAGCGAAGGGCGTACATTATCTAGCGCAATTTTTACATCTTCTTCTAACATTTTTTCTCCTTAAAAAACTGTAAATACAGAGGCAGTTATTTTTCTTTACTATACTGAAAAACAGCATTTTTGTCAATGCCGTCAATTTGAGTCAGGCCGGCTCTGTTACCAGCATCTATTCATCGTTTTTTTCATACAGATGCCTTTTTCACAATTATAACATATTTCGTTGGGCAGAATGTTGTGTTCAACGTAGCCGCTGATATTACTGAGCGTAGTCTGCGCAATTGCCGAAAGCGCTTCGTGCGTAAGAAACGCCTGATGGCCGGTAATAATCACATTAGGGAACGTTAAAAGCCGTGCCAAAGTGTCGTCTTCTATCGCGGTGCCCGACCAGTCTTCAAAGAAATAATCTTCTTCCTCTTCGTAAACATCGAGTGCGGCGCCGCCGATATGGCGTTTTTTCAGCGCGGAAACGAGGGCTTTGGTATCAATGAGCGCGCCTCGCCCGGTATTGATAATGCACACATCATGCTTCATAAGAGACAATAAATCTTCATTAATTAAATGATAGGTTTCTCGTGTGAGCGGCGAATGAAGACTAATAACATCACTTTTGGTACATACCTTTTCTATATCCATATAGGCAACACCGGTTTTCTCTGCCCATGCCGCATCGGGAAATTTATCAAAAGCAACAATATTCATTCCAAAACCTTTTAAAATTTCAGCGGTTATTTTGCCGATTTTTCCGGTGCCGATAATGCCCGCCGTTTTTTCGTGGAGGTTACGCCCGACAAGCCCTGTAAGGACAAAATTTCCTTCACGCACACGATTGTATGCATGATGAATATGCCGTGTAAGCGTTAAAAGAAGAGATACGGCATGTTCGGCTATCGCGTTTGGAGAATACGCGCTTACTCGTGCCACATGAATTTTTTTCCATGCCGCTTGTAAATCGATGTTGTTATATCCCGCGCAGCGAAGTACTATAAGTTTTATATTATGCTGTTCAAGAATACGTACTACATCCGCGTCAACACGGTCGTTTACAAAAATACAAATCGCATCAGCGCCTTTTGCCATTTCCGCTGAACATGAATTCAGTTTTGTTTCGAGATAGGTTATTTCATATCCGAATTGTTTGTTTGCTGCGTCAAAGGCTTCTCTGTCGTAGCGTTTTGTGTCAAAAAAAGATATTTTTATGCGCTGCATATATAGATAATATACTAAAAAACTTAATTGATGGTAAGGCCGAGTTCAAAGGCATATACCGTGCAGTCGCCCGCGAAAAGGCCGTATTCTTTGCCATAAAACGCCGCGTTTATGCTGAATGCGCCAAAATTGTATCCAATGCCGGCGGAAGGATACATTTCTTTTATTCCGGCGCGAAGGCTTATCCTGTCCATAAAAACACATTCCACTCCCGCCGAAATGTACAAGAGAATGTCTTGAGGCTGTGTTGAAAATACGCCGACAGCGGATAACACATCGCGGAAATCGGCCATAATATTCAAAAAAATTCCATTGTTTTGAACAGGTTTCAGTGAAAGTCCAATATTGAGTTTTTGATGCGGCAGTTCTATAAAAGATTCGTTTCCGTTATCTTTTACAAGATGAATAAAAAAATAGGGCGTAATCAAATCATCGCATGTTATGCCGGCAGAAAAAAAATCGCGGAAAGAGTACAGCATGCCGGCATTTATGCCAACTCCAAAAACAAGTTTGTCAGCCCGCCCGCCCGGGCTTTCAGTCGCGGCAGCTTTTTTATTTACGGTGATGTTTTGCGATTTAATATTTGACATATAGCGGTTGAATACTTTTCCTGATATGCCCGCATGTAATTTGTTATTATAAGTATCAAAGAATGTTATAGACCATCCTGCCGTTCCTATAATGTCATTATTGAAATTAATAGTCCATTGATTGTTGGAAATGGCCGAGTCCCAATACAAACGGTTAAAGACTCCTATGCCAAAACCTTTGGCGGCATAAGCAACCGCAAATGGGCCGTTAATATAAAACACCGGCGGCGTAAAGCCTAAATTCTTTTTCCCGTATTCTGTGGCAATAGCCGCGTCTATTTTGCTGCCTGAGAATATTGTATTCAACAATGCCGCATCCTCGTTAAGATTACCCGCCGCTCCAATGCCAAACCGGACAAAGCCTCTGTACTGAACTATTTCGAGCGCGGCAGGGTTTCCGAACAGGCAAAAAATATCGTTTTCTGATGCGGCATGATAACCGCCAAGCGCGCGGCTGTTTGTCGTTTCGATGCTGAACGGTTCTATTTCGGCGGCAAGCGGCGGCAGGGCAAAAACAGCAAAGCATGCAAAAAATACCACAAGGCGGCTTTGCCGTGATATGCCTATATTTGGTAACTTTTCATTCACCACAAATTCCCGTTTGCGTCGAAAGGCCAGTCTTCCGGCCCGCCTATGATGTTCAATTTGTTGTTCGATTCGGCTTCTTTACACATTGCTTCGGATATCCAT
>JAIRPM010000182.1 GCA_031257075.1 Spirochaetaceae bacterium | reverse complement strand
TTCGCCCTGTTTGATGTTCATTCCAACGTTCTTTAGAACGTCAAAGTCCCCAAAGGACTTACAAACACCTTCAACTGTTACATCGCTTCCGTTCAATGACTTTCTGCTTCCCCCTTTGCCAAGCATTCAAGACACGCTGAAGCGCCGTGTCCCGCGCCCCCTGTGGGTTTCACTAGCATGGATAATTCCCGCGTTCTTGGCAAGAGGGCGCATTTGCGCCGATTTTTCCCTATTTTTGCGCCAGCCCTCTTCCTTATACCTACCTATTCAAGTCATAATACAACTTGCGGGGACTGCGTCTCTTGCAAGGAGAAACAAATGGATAGACGTGAATTTTTGAAGAAAACAGCCACTATCGGTTTTGGGGCGGGGCTTTACTTTTTTCCTAAAGGGCTGCGGGATACGGCACGGCTTGCCGCGCAGGAGGCAAAACAAGCGAGCGCTTACCCCGCCCTTGTTGCCGTCAAAGGCGGCACCCCCGCCGCAATGTTTGACCGCGGCATGAAGGCGCTGGGCGGTATGGGACGTTTTGTAAAGAACGGCCAAACCGTTGCGGTAAAGCCCAATATGTCATGGGATTTGGCGCCCGAATATGCGGCCAATACTTCACCTGAACTCGTAGCCGCCGTTGTTAAACATTGCCGTGATGCCGGCGCAAAAAAAGTAATCATTCTCGACCATTCCCTTGATTATTGGGAACGCGCCGCAAAAACAAGCGGTATTCTTCCTGCCGCTATCGCGGCGGGCGCTGTTTACGCGCCCGCTGAAACAGAAGGCTATTACCACAAGATGAATATTAACGGTAAACGGCTTAAAGAAGTCGCCGTCCACGAGGCGCTGCTGGAGACTGACGTGCTTATCAGCGTTCCCGTACTCAAACACCATGGAGGCGCGGGGCTTACCGGTTCTATGAAAAATTTAATGGGCTGCGTGTGGAACCGTCGCGTCTATCATTCGAGCGGACTGCAAACATGTATTGCCGATTTTCTTTATGCTAAAAAACCAACGCTTAACGTGATAGATGCCTACCGTGTTCTGATACGCAACGGCCCGCGCGGCGGTTCACTGGCGGATGTTGTATCAACCGGTTCGCTTATCATATCGCCGGATATTGTAGCTGCGGACACGGCGGCATCAATGCTCGTAGGCCGCAAACAAGGCGAAGTAGAATGTGTCAGGATAGCCGCCGAAGCGGGTTTTGGCCAACTCGACCTCTCTAAACTTGCCATTGAACGATTGACGGTATAATATGCGGTCTTCGCGTTTTCTCGCGGCAGCGCGCCTCGTCTGTGCGCTTGCCGTTTTTGCTTTTTTTGTCTATGTGTATCTTTCGCGCAGTCTTGCCGCCAATGGCTTCCTTGCCGTGCTTGTCAAAAATCAGTTTTCTCCCGCGCTCTATACCATCAGTATTGCGGCATTGGCCTTTCTGGCTTTAACCCTACTTTTTGGACGTGTTTTTTGTTCGGTTTGCTGCCCATGCGGCAGCGCGCAGGAACTTATTTGGCGGATGGGTAATTTTTTTAGGCGGAAGAAGCGAAATTCTCCTGCTGTGCCGCGTCCCATGGGGCATAGTTCCCCCAAACGGTACCTTATTCCGCTTGCTGCGGGATTAGGGGCGTTGTTTATGTTTTTCCCGCCGGTAATACTATCCGACCCTCTCTCCACTTTCGGGCGCGGATTGAGCGCTATTCGCGGCGTTGCAGGTAATAATGAGACTGTTTTTGGCCTTGTCATTGCCGTCCCTTTCGTTATCATTGCCGTTATTGCTTTTTTCCGCGGAAGGCCGTTTTGCTCATGGTGCCCTGTCGGAATAACACTGGGACTTGTTTCGCGCTTTTCATTAGTAGGCTTAACAGTTTCCCATCGTTGTGTTTCTTGCGGCAGATGCGAAAAAACATGCCCGGTACGGTGTATAAACGCCGTGGAAAAACAAATCGATAGTGAGCGCTGCATACTCTGTTTTTCCTGCGCCGCCGTATGCCCGCACGGCAGTGTGCAGTACGGTTTGCGCATTCGCCCTGCCGGCGCACCAAAACCCGCTGGACGGCGTATCTTTCTAAAGCAAGCGGGCGCTATAGTTTGCGGCGCTGTTTATCTGGCTGCCCCCGGTTTGCGGCGGCTGCTTTTTGCCCGCAGCCTGCCGGCAGGCACCTATCCGGCAGGCCTTATACTGCCGCCCGGCGCGGAAAGCCCGGACCACTACTTTTCGCGCTGCATTGCCTGTCATGCATGCGTTGCCGCCTGCCCCGTAGGGGTACTCAAACCTGTCCGCGCCCCGCAGCCGGCGCTTGATTACACGCATGCCGGCTGCCAGTTCACCTGTACTGAATGCGGGAAAGTCTGTCCTGCCGGTGCTATTCATCATTTATCTGCGGATGAAAAACAACGCACACGAATAGCGCTTTCGGCGCTTGTATTTGAACGCTGCGTTGTAAATATCAAGCGCGAATCATGCGGCGCTTGCGCTGAAGTCTGCCCTACCGGCGCTCTCACAATGATATCTTATACTGAATCGGGCATTGCCTATTTGACCCGCCCTGTTTTTGATGAACGCTACTGCATCGGATGCGGCGTCTGTCTGTCTGCCTGCCCTGCCGAACCGCGCGCCCTTGCCATAACCGCTGCGGAAAAACAATCTCTTACCGCCGGTGCCCGTCCGGCAGAAGAATTAGGCGATGAACTGCATATTGCGGACACAGAAACATTCCCGTTTTAGGCCGGCAGAAACCAATGCCTCCGCCTTGAAATAGAACCGTCAAAAAGGCAATAATAAATTATGCCTGCTGAAAACATCGCGCCAACAAAAAGCAACTTGATGCGGATAAAAGAACGCTTGACGATAGCCTGTGAAGGCTACGAACTTCTCGAACAAAAGCGCGAAATTCTTGTTATGGAATTGATGCGGCGTTTGGAAAAGGTAAAAATTCTGGAACGCGAACTCGCCGAAAAAACCGCCGCCGCCTATCCGGTGCTAAAACGGCTGCTCGTTGCTTATGGCCGGGAAAACATTGAACGCATTGCCCAGAATGTTCACTATGATTTTGACCTGCGTCCTGTAAAAACACACATTGCCGGAATAGTGATGCCGGCTATGGAAACAGCTCTTCCCAAATTGGAATTAAAATATTCACCGGCGGCAAGCGGCGCTGAATACGATGAGACGGCGCTTGGTTTTTTTGACGTACTGAAAGCGCTTACCAATCTTGCCGCCGAGCGTACTGTAGTCTGGAGGCTTGCCCGTGAGGTGCGCCGCACTCAGCGCCGCGTGAACGCTCTTGAAAAAAGAGTAATTCCCGCGGCACGGGATACCAAAAAATATATTGAAGCGGCGTTGGAAGAGAAAGACCGCGATTCTTTTTTCACCGCAAAACTATTAAAACGCAAGAAGGAACAGGCTTATGGTTAGTCGTATTCTTTCAAATGTTGTTGTCGGAATCTCAGGGTCAGGCGCATCGGTACATGCAGCGAAATATGCGATAATGATGGCAAAACTCTACAAATGCCGTGTAACTGCCGTGTATGTGGTAGATACCGCTACACTCAAACAACTAACAATGAGCAAAATTTTTGTTTCTGACGAAAGCAGTGAATTTGAAAGGAATCTTCATGCCAATGGTGAGCGCTATCTTTCACTTGTTGAAGAACTGGCAAAACAAAAAGAAATCAAAATTGAAAAAGAATTGCGTTCAGGAGCGGTTTGGACAGAGATTCTTGAAACAGCCGCTGAAAAAAAATCAGATCTTATTGTTCTGGGCGGCTGGGAAAAAGACCGCGATGTCAAGGATATAATCTCGCACATTCACCACGAAATTCTCCTTCATTCAAAATGCCCCGTCCTCATCGTAAAAGAACCGGATATTGATGTCCTTTACCGGCATCTATAATGCCGCGTCTTGTAAAGGCTGTATTTTTCGGGCAAGCCGGAGTCGAACCGGCGACCTCTTGGTCCCGAACCAAGCGCGCTACCAACTGCGCTACTGCCCGTTGAGCCTTTCCGCAAGTTTCCGTTCCGCCAGAACAGAAACTTTTGAAATCTTTACTGACCGCAAATTTAACATAACTCACGAAAAAATGCAAGGCGGCAAATTTGCAAGACAACGCCAATTAAATTTGCTTTAATCAGTGTTACCCTAATACTTATTTTTTAAATTCCGATAGTTAAAGTATGAGATTTGCTATTAATTCAAGAAAGGTTTTACCTTTGGCGCTGCTTTTGATAGGAGTGCTTAGTTTTTCGCAAACACGGCCTGACGCTATGTCTAATTTTCGCACAGGACGCGACCTCGAAGCGCAAGGGCGTTCCGGCGAGGCTGAAAATTATTACCGTGAAGCGGTACGAATTTGTTTTAATGAAATAAATGAAAAGACCGCGACCATTGAAACCTATGTTGCCCTTACGGCAACGCTGATGCGGCAGCAAAAATACGCCGATGTGATTACCTGGGGCGAACAGGGGCTAAAAACGCGCAATGACTACCGCATTGTCGAAACAATGGGCGAGGCGCATTTTTATTTGGGCAATTATCCGGCATCTCTGCGCTTTATGCAGCGCTATGTTGATGCGCTTCCCGAAGGCGACCGTTCTGCCGTTGCCTATTTTTTTATAGGCGAAACATACCGTATGCAAAAAAAATTCCGGCATGCGGACATTGCCTATACGACGGCACTTAAATTACAGCCGACGCTGGCACTGTGGTGGTATCAACTTGGGCGGGTGCGTGAAGCAGCGGGTGAAACAGTGCCGGCGCGTACCGCCTACGAACAGGCGCTCAAAATTAATCCTAATTACGCGCAGGCTACCGAAGCGCTTGCCCGGATTGGTCAGGGTTAGCACTGATTAAATTCAATCGGTGCTTCCTTAGATTAGGCCGTTTCGTCAAGCAATAAGCCGGCAGCCCCTTTGGAACGGCGGCTTACATGCTGGAGTTCTTTCGGCGGAAGTATTTTTATCATCTTGCCGGTGCCGGCATCTATCACTTTTATGAGAATCTGTTTCGATTGATTGTCAATAATGAATTGCAATTTTCTGCCTAAACTTAAAGGTGATTGCTGGAGTTCACGGAACATTTCCAGCGTTTCAGCGCTGAGTTTGCCGTCCGGCATAACTTCTTTAAAGTGTTCAATAGCCGTCTCTTTTATCTGTGCTAGGCGCTCTCTTTCATGTTTACGTTGCGCGACATCCTGACGCGGTAGTACCTGCGGAATATTTTCGCCCAAAACTGCTACATTCATACAATTCGACCTTTCGCAAGTATACAGGACAGCACAAAAAAAGCAAGCCGCCGATCACGATATGTAGTGTAAATTATAGGAGGAAGGAATTGCGGCCGGCAGGGGCGCAGGTTGGCGGTAACGTCCACCACCGGTATACTCTAGGGCAACGTTGATTTATGCAATGAAACATAAATCAACGTTGCCCAAAAAGGACTTGTACAAGGATATACCTTTGAACATAACTGAAATTATGGCCGGTTTGGTACTCCAAATAGGCGTTATTGTTTTTGCGGTGCGTGGAGGGGCGGCACTGGCACGAAAGTTGGGAATTCCGTCTGTATTAGGAGAACTGCTTGCCGGTATTGCGACAGGGCCGTACGCGCTGGGATGCGTACCGTTGCCCGGCTTCCCGAACGGACTTTTCGCGCCGCCTGAAATGGCACTGGCAGGGAGCGGCGCTGTGGTGGTAAGTTCAGAATTGTATGCATTTTCCGCCGTAGGTTCTATTATTCTGCTCTTTGCGTCCGGTCTGGAAACAGACATTGCGCTTTTTCTGCGGTATTCGGTAGCCGGCGGACTTATCGGTATCTGCGGCGTACTTGTTTCATTTGTTACCGGCGCTCTTACCGGATGTTTCTTCCTGAACGCTTCATTTATGGACGTACGCTGCCTTTTCTTTGGCGTGCTTTCTACAGCAACATCGGTCGGCATAACCGCCCGCATTCTTTCCGGGCACAAAAAAATGGACAGTCCCGAAGGCGTTACCATACTTGCCTCCGCCGTCTTTGATGACGTACTCGGCATTATTATATTGGCAGTTGTGCTCGGTGTTGCCGCTGTGGAAGCAGGCGTGACAGGAGGAGGGGAAGTAGACGGTGAAGGTATAGCGCTGATAGCGGTACGCGCTGTCGGGATTTGGCTCGTGTTTACAGCAGCCGGCCTTTTCTTTTCCAAACGAATTGCTTCGTTTTTAAAACTGTTCAAATCATCATTTGACTTTTCGATGCTTGCGTTCGGCATTGCGCTGCTCTGTTCCGGCATATTTGAACATCATGGTTTGGCCATGATAATAGGCGCTTATGTTGCCGGATTGTCGCTTTCCAAAACAGATATTGCCGCCGTGATACAGGAACGCATACGCGGTGTTTATGAATTTTTTGTGCCCATATTTTTTGCCGTAATGGGTATGATGGTAAATATTACAGAAATTTTTTCAAAACAGGTGCTGATTTTTGGCGCGGTTTACACGGCGGGCGCTGTTATTGCCAAAATTGCCGGCTGCGGCCTTCCCGCGCTGGCGCTTGGTTTCAATTGGAAAGGGGCGCTGCGCATCGGAGCAGGGATGGTTCCCCGCGGCGAAGTCGCGCTTATTATCGCGGGTATAGGGCTTGCCTCAGGCGTACTCAATAATCAGTTTTTTAGCATCATCATTTTGATGACATTGATAACTACGCTTATTGCGCCAACCTTCCTCAATATTGCGCTGACTATACCCGGTCACGGCACGCGCAGGCCGTCCAGCGAAGGGGCTGAACAGGCGGTCTGGGATTTTAACTCGTCTGAAATTGCCGACCTTGTTGTGGATACGCTGCTGAAAGATTTGAAAGGCGAAGGGTTTTATGTACAAATGATGAATATAGATGACGGGCTTTCACAGGCGCGTAAAGGTGATATTTCTCTTTCGATTACCGAAATGGAAAGCACTGTTACTATAACCTGTTCAAAAGAAAATATGTCATATATCAAAACGGCAATGTACGAAGTGATTATCGAACTGCACCGCAACATTCAAAATTTAACCGAAAACACCGATGCCGGTTCTATGCGCAAAGAACTTGCCGGATTGAAAGGCAATGTTGATACGGATGTACTGGCGCTTGTTGAAGCAAAATGCGTTACCCTCGATCTAAAATCAACTACAAAAGAAGATATACTCGCGGAACTGGTACAAATTCTTGCATTCAAAGGAAAAATTCAGGACTACGATATGGTACTACAGGACGTACTGGAACGTGAAAAAACAATGAGTACCGGTATGGAGCATGGCGTGGCAATCCCTCATACAAAATCAGAAGGGGTCAGTAAAACGGTGGTTGCGGTCGGTATAAAAAAAGAAGGCGTGGAATTTCAGGCGCTGGACAATGAAAAATCGTGTATTTTTATTTTGACTATATCCCCCCTCAAACACCACAACCATCACCTGCGCTTTTTGTCATCGATTGCCGCGCTGCTCCGCGATACGGCAATTTGCGAAAAAATTAAAAATGCGCAAACGCCGGAAGAAGTCGCCGCGCTGCTCAAAGGAAACGCCCCGCAGTCATCTGTTTAAGGTCTGCTGTTTCCAGTATAGTGAGACGAGGTATGCCTTCTGATAGTAACGCCCAATTCCGTTCGATTCCTTCGATGGACGAACTGCTAAATACGCCGTGGGCGCTTAAATTTTCCGCCTCATTGGGACGGGAACAGGTAAAAACCGCGATAACCGAAGCGCTCGAGAAAATCCGCCGTGAACTTTGCGCCGGCGCATCTGTGAGCAGCCAGTCGGCTGCTGAACTTGTCCTGCTTCGCGTTAGCAGTATGCTCCGCAAAAGAGCGGCAAGTACGCTAAAGCCTGTCGTCAACGCTACGGGAGTTATCGTCCACACAAACCTTGGACGCGCCCCGCTTGCGCGTGAAGCGCTCGAAGCGGCAGGGGCTATAGCGGGAACCTACAGCACTTTGGAGTATTCACCGGAAGAAGGCGGACGGAACGGGCGCAACAGCCATATTGAATGGCTTATCTGCCAAATAACCGGCGCGGAAGCGGCGCTCGCCGTCAACAACAATGCTGCCGCCGTCCTTTTGGCACTGTCAGCGCTTGCCGCCGGACGGGAAGTGGTAGTTTCCTGCGGAGAACTTGTCGAAATAGGCGGCTCGTTCAGAATTCCTGACATACTTGCGTTTTCCGGCGCATCGATGCGGGTAGCCGGCTGCACGAACTCGGTGCGCATAGACGACTATAGCAGCGCGATTACCGAAAATACGGCAGCGCTGCTCAAAGTTCACCCTTCAAACTACCGGATAGAAGGCTTTGTAAAACAGGTAAGCCGCAAAGAACTGGCGGAACTCGCCGCATCCCGCGCCCTTGTTTTAATCGAAGATTTGGGCAGTGGGCTTCTCTGCCCGCTCAACGTTCCCTTTGCGGAACGGGAACATTCCGTTCGGGAATGCCTGCAAGGCGGCTCCACCATTGTAACCTTTTCCGGCGACAAACTGCTTGGCGGCCCCCAGATTGGCATCATTGCCGGGTCAAAACTTCTCATTGACAAGATGAGGCAGCACCAACTCCTCCGTGCCCTCCGCGTGGACAAGATGACCCTTGCCGCTTTTGAAGCGACATTGCGGCTTTACCTTACCGGTAGGCATGGCGAAATCCCTGTTATCAGGATGGTAGAAGCAGATGCGGACACCCTGTTAAAAAAAGCGCGAAATTTATGCCGGCTCTTGCGCAGCGCGGCGGTAAATGCCGGAGCGAACGACTTTGGTTTCTCCGTGGTGGAAACCCGCGATGCCGTTGGAGGCGGGGCGTTTCCCGTTGATACGCTTGCCGGTTTTGGCGTTGCTATACGTTCAGATTCAATGAATGCCGAAAGCATTGCGGCGGCGCTTAGAACGGCATCCGTCCCCATAATTCCCGCCGTCCGCGAAGAGCAGGCAGTTCTGCATGTCCGTGCGCTTTTATTCGGCGATGAAAAGCGTATTGCTGCATCCTTCACAGAAATAGCAGAACGGCGATAGCCGTCATTGCCGCCCCCTCTACTGATTGTTTGTTTCCGGTATACTAAGAACATGGAAACAGAAACACATATAGCTCGTTATGGACATTTTGACATTGACAAACGTGAATATGTTATTGAAAAAGTAAATACGCCGGTAAGTTGGACAAATTACCTTGGCACCGAAAAACTGGTGGGCGTATTCAACCAAACGGCGGGAGGGTATCTTTTTTATGAAAGTGCCGAACATCATCGCATAACACGCTTCCGCGCAAACGGCGTTCCGGCGGACAGGCCGGGGCATTATGTCTACATACGCGATGACGAAACCGGCGATTATTGGAGTATAAGTTGGCAGCCTGTTGCTAAACCCGCAGAATGTTACCGGGCACGGCATGGATTGTCATATTCGGTATATGAATGTGATTATTCCGGCATACATGCCGAGCAAACACTGTTTATTCCCCACGGTACAGATACCGAATTGTGGGATATACGCCTAGAAAACCGCGGCAAGAAAACGCGGAAGTTGAGCATTTTTTCCTATGCGGAATTAAGTTTTCATGAAATTAACAGCGACCATAAAAATTTTCAGGCAACACTGTACTGTGCGGGCGCGTCCTATAAAGACGGCGTTATTGTTCAAGAACTTCACTATGAAGACGGCGGTTTTCAGTTTTTTACGTCTGATTTTTCACCCGATGGTTTTGAAATTGAACGGGAACGTTTCACCGGTACGTGGCAGAGCGAATCGAATCCAGAAGCAGTTGTGCGCGGCAGTTTGGCAGGTCATCCCTCATGGACAGGCGGAAATCAATGCGCTGTTCTGCACAAGCGGCTTGAATTAACGGCGGGTGCCGGGCAGCGGCTCTGTTTTATGCTGGGAGAAGGCAATGCGCAGGCTGCAGGGCGCATCCGGGCGCGTTTTTCGCCGCCGGAAGAACGTGATGCCGCCTTTGCCGCGCTTGCCGCCTTTTGGGATAAAAAACTGGCAATACTTCAGGTAAGTACGCCTAATGCGGATATGAACACGATGCTCAACATTTGGACTCTGTATCAAAGTTCGGTCAATGTACTGTTTTCCCGGTTTGCCAGTTTTATCGAAGTTGGCGGCCGTACCGGATTAGGCTACCGCGACACATCGCAGGATGCTATGTGTGTTGTTGCAAGTAATACCGAAGCCTGCCGCCAGCGTCTGATGCAATTACTGCGGGCGCTCGTGAGTGAAGGCTATGGGCTTCATTTGTTCGAGCCGGAATGGTTTGACCCGCGTCCCAAACCGGCATTTCACAATCCTACCGTTGTTCCCGCACCGGAACGTGCGTCTATTGTGCATGGCCTTGAGCATGCGTGCAGCGATGACGCGCTGTGGCTTGTCGCTGCCGTTGCCGAATACATTAGGGAAACAGGCGATGCCGCCTTTGCTGATATTGTACTTCCCTATGCCGATGAAATGGCCGCACCGGATTCGGTGTACGAACATTGCAAAAAAATTGTACAATTCTCCGGGCGTATGATTGGAAGCCACGGCATCTGTTTGGGCCTTCGCGCCGATTGGAACGATTGCCTTAATTTGGGTGGCGGTGAAAGCGCTATGGTGAGTTACCTGTACCTCTGGGCGCTTGACCACCTTACCGGCCTTGCCCGGTTTTTGCGCCGCAACGAGGATGCGGAGGCATTCCGCTCTGAACATAGCAAGGCCGCTAAAATTTGCGCCGAAACCCTCTGGGACGGGGACTGGTATCTACGCGGCTTTACCAAAACAGGGCGGCCTATCGGTACAAACAAAGACCGCGAAGGCAAAATTCATCTTGAAAGCAACGTATGGGCCGTAATCGCCGGCGCGGATGCTATAGAGCGCGGCAGGCAGGCAATGGATAGTGTATGGGAACATCTAGGGACACCTTACGGGCTTATGCTCAACGCGCCGGCTTACACGCACCCCGATGACGATGTAGGTTTTATTACCCGTGTCTATCCCGGCTTGAAGGAAAACGGCGCTGTTTTTAGCCATCCGAACCCATGGGCATGGATAGCCGAATGCACATTGGGGCGCGGCGACAAGGCAATGGAACTGTACCGGCAACTCTGCCCTGCCACATGGAACGATGATTGTAATATCCGCAAGGCGGAACCATACAGCACTTGCCAATTTATTACCGGCAAGGCGCACCCGGCCTTTGGCGAAGCGCACCATCCTTTTATGACCGGTTCCGGCGGGTGGAGTTATTTCGCCGCTACGCAGTACATTTTGGGACTCCGCGCCGGTTTTGATGGCCTTGTTCTCGACCCATGTATTCCGTCTGAATGGCGTGGCTTTCATATTACACGCCGTTTTCGCGGCGCGGAGTACCGTATCACGGTGAAAAATCCCGCAAACGTATGCGCAGGGATAGGCAGTCTGCGGTTGAATGGAAAGCCTATTCCTGTTACACAAAAACGCGGAACGCTTCTGCCATTACTTCCTGCCGGCGACAGTTGCGAAATAGAAGCCATAATGGCATAATTCGGCCTTTTTTATTCGTTTCTAATCGCTTTAAGGCTTTCGTCCGCCAAGTAATTGTCAAAAGGCATCATCCGGTCAATGTACCGGCTTGCGCCGCTGCCATTGTCCGGCAAAAATTCAATGATGCGGTTGGCTATAGATGAAATAAACTGATGGTCACGAGTGTTGAATAAAATCACGCCGGGAAATGCGGCAAGCCCGTTATTGAGCGCAGTTATTGCCTCAAGGTCGAGATGATTTGTCGGCTCGTCAAACACAAGCACATTGGCACCCGACAACATCATGCGGGAAAGCATACAGCGGACTTTTTCGCCGCCGGAAAGTACATTTACCGGTTTCAATGCTTCGTCACCGGAAAAAAGCATACGTCCCAGAAAACTGCGAACATAGGTGTCGTCTTTTGGGCCGGGCGAGTACTGCCGCAGCCAGTCGGTAATGGACATGTCGCCTGAAAAAAACGCGCTGTTGTCGCGAGGAAAGTACGAGACAGCCGTTGTCTGCCCCCAGTAGTAATCGCCCACCGCCGCTTTCGTTATTCCGCAGATACAGTCAAAAAGCGCGGATTTTTTGATGTGTTCCGTTCCTACAAAGGCGATTTTGTCATTTCTGTTAATCTGAAGCGAAAAATCGCGGAGTACGGTTTTTCCATCCGCTTCCGCGCTCAGTTTTTCTATTCGCAGTACATTGTTGCCAATTTCTCGTTCCGGCTTGAATCCGGCAAACGGAAATTTGCGGCTGGTTGGCGTGAGGCCGTCAAGGTCTAGTTTTTCCAGCACTTTTTTACGGCTAGTCGCCTGCCGGCTTTTGGCGGCGTTGGATGCAAAACGCTGTATAAATTCTTTTAATTCCTTCGCTTTTTCTTCCCTTTTTTTCAATTGTTCTTTTGCCTGCCGCTGCAGCATCTGGCTCATCTGGTACCAGAAATCGTAATTGCCCGTGTACGGTGTTATACGCCCCATGTCGATGTCGCAAATGACGGTGCAGACCGCATTCAAAAAGTGCCGGTCGTGAGAAACAACGATGACTATATTGGGAAAATCTATCAAGAATTCTTCCAGCCATTCTATTGATTCAAGGTCAAGGCCATTGGTTGGTTCGTCAAGGAGGAGAATGTCCGGGCTGCCGTAGAGCGCCTGCGCGAGGAGGACGCGTACTTTTGCCGCTTCGTCAATTTCACTCATCTTCTTGTTGTGTTTGCTTTCGGGCAGCCCCAGGCCTGCCAGTATGCGGCCTATTTCAGATTCCGCTTCCCACCCGCCCAGTTCGCCAAACTCCGCTTCCAGTTCCGCAGCCCGCAGCCCATCTTCTTCTGTGAATTCCTCTTTCGCATAGACAGCCTCGCGTTCTTTTGTTATCTCGTACAGTTGAGGGTTCCCGCTCATTACCGTATCGATGACGCTATACTCTTCAAACGCGAAGTGGTCCTGTTTAAGAACCGCGATGCGTTCATTCGCGCCTACAGTTACTTCGCCTTTGTCGTGTTCAATTTCACCATCCAGTATTTTTAGAAAGGTTGATTTACCCGCTCCATTTGCCCCAATAATGCCGTAGCAGTTGCCCGGCGTGAATTTTAAGTTTACATCCTTAAAAAGCGTGCGCTCACCGTAGGCAAGGCTCACGTTTGTTACAGAAATCATAATTACAGGATAGCGGGTTTTGCGGGTATGTGAAAGGGCTGAACAAATGCGCCCGACAAGCCCTCTTTCACAAAAACGGCGCTTGCGGTAAATTTTTTGGTAGGCGGGCCATTAGCTCAGTTGGTTAGAGCAGTGGACTCATAATCCATTGGTCCTAAGTTCAAGTCTTAGATGGCCCATTTCACCGCATACAAACAGTAAAAAACGCCGGTTCCCCTGCCCTATGGCGGCGGGAATCCGGCGTTTTTTTATTTTCATTACTCTACATACAATACCAAATCGCCGGCGTTTACATCACCGGTTGCGGCTTGCGTTACGGCCTTGAAATCGCCGGAATTGGTAACAACGACCTGCGTTTCCAGACTATAACCGGCGC
>JAIRPM010000020.1 GCA_031257075.1 Spirochaetaceae bacterium | reverse complement strand
TATTTTGAATCGCCTACATGGGCATTTGAACGCCTTGACCGCGGACTGACAGCAAAATTTGCTCTTACAATTCCTGATATTTTCTTTGTTTCCACTTCCTATTCACAAAGTTTGAGCGCTTATGTTGATAATCCGGGGAATCGTACGCTTCATCTTTTTGAGGCGCGGATAGGATTTTGGCTGTACCATATTCTGGCAAGTATAAATATCGAACGTCATGAAAATGTTATGTCCGAATCAATAGCGCTGAGAAAAACGCTTTCCCGGAATAAGGTGTTTGGACGTTTTGAATTTTACGCGAAAAATGTACCGCTTATGGTGAGTTTGGATGGCGGGGTTATGATTCTTGCCGGCGTATTTGAAAATATTGTTTTAAAAATAACACAGGACGAAACATTTGCCGTTTACGGCGGCTTCCGATTGAGTTTTGATTTTAGCAAAAATGTGCGATGGTATATAGGCGGTGAAGTGCCGGCTGCTCTTAATGGCGCGCTTGCCACTTTTATGTTTAAGGCGGAAACGGGTTTTAAATTTACTATCCGGCCTGAATAGGAGTTTATTTTGAAAACAAAACAGATACGCGCGGATTTACTGCTGCTGATAACGGCGGCAATTTGGGGCTTTGCGTTTACTGCCCAGAGGGTGAGTATGAACTACATTGGCCCTTTTACCTTTGGCGGAGTGCGGTTTTGTTTGGGCGCGCTTTCACTACTGCCTCTTATTTTCGCGCTTGGCGCAAAGAGAAAAACAAAACAGCCGGCAGCCAATGAAAGCGGCCGGCTGCGGCTTTTGACTAGTTCGCTCGCTGCGGGAATCTGCCTTTTTATTGCTACAGGTTTTCAGCAGATAGGAATTTTTTGGACAACGGCGGGTAATTCAGGATTTATCACCGGTGTTTATGTGGTACTCGTTCCTATTGCGGGCATTTTTCTAGGCCGCAAAACAGGGCTGCCCACATGGATAGGCGCCGGTCTGACGTTTGCCGGTTTGTTTTTGGTGAGCAATGGCGGCCATATTTCTGTTTTAAATACCGGTGATATGCTTACCTTTGTAAGCGGCCTTTTTTGGACATGCCATGTTTTACTGATAGACTATCTCGTAAAAAAAGTAAATGCGTTAAAACTTTCCTGCGGGCAATTTGCCGTTTGCGGTATCCTTTCATTTATTACGGCGGCAATAAATGTGCCGGCGCTTATCGGCATGGGAACTCCTCCAGAAATATTTACCGCGGGTTTTCAGATGGCTTCTCTTGGGGATGCGCTCATTCCAATACTTTATGGCGGACTTTGTTCGGTAGGGGTCGCGTATACATTGCAGGTGGTAGCCCAACAATGGGCGCATCCCGCGCATGCATCTATAATACTTTGCTTGGAAAGTGTTTTTGCTGCGGCAGGCGGTATCTTGATTCTTGGTGAAAAACCGGCGCTTGTTACACTTATAGGTTTTATACTTATGCTTGCCGGTATGATAGCCGCTCAAATTCAAAAAGAAGCCTGATTAAATCCCATCGAGGATTTAATCAGCGTTGCCCTAACAGGGTTTTATACGGTAAACTTTACGTATGAGTGAAAACCATTTTAGCGTGCTTGACCTTATCGATTTAGATTTGCGCGACCACAATTCCTTGGACTTGCGTTGTGTTGCGGGACGCAAAGGTTTGAGCCGTGAAATTTCTACGCCGGAACTCAACCGGCCCGGTCTTGCGCTCTGCGGTTTTTACGAAATATTCGCGTTTAACCGCATACAGGTTTTTGGTTTTGGCGAGGCTGCATATATTAAGAAGATCATAAGCGAAAAAAAGAACGATAATATCAAACGGCTTCTTAAATATGAAATTCCATGTTGCGTATTTACCCACAATATAAATGTGGAAAACTTTTTTATTGAGGCTGCCGAAGAAGCCTGTTGTCCTGTGCTTGTTACCGGTTTGGCAACAACGGAATTCATTGTACGCCTTTTGCGTATTCTTTCGACCATATTTTCACCAAAAGTAACCCTGCATGGCGTACTGGTTGAAGTATATGGATTGGGCATATTGATAACCGGCGAAAGCGGCGTAGGCAAAAGCGAGACGGCGCTTGAACTTATCAAAGCGGGGCACCGCCTTGTCGCGGATGATGTTGTGGAAATTCATTGTATAAACGGCAATGTGCTTATAGGTAACGGCGCGAATAAGATTATCGGTCACCATATGGAAATACGCGGTATCGGCGTTATCAATGTAACGCATCTGTTCGGTGTCAGCGCCATCCGGGACAGTAAACGCATACAACTAATAACGCAGCTTGAAGAATGGGATTCATCTAAAAATTATGACCGCATAGGCAAAGAAGATTTGTTTGTTGATATACTTGGTGTCCAAATTCCCAAACTTGAAATACCGGTGAAACCGGGACGGAATATACGCATTGTCATTGAAAGCGCCGCTATGAATGAACGCCTTAAAAACATGGGGTATAATACAGCGCAGGAATTCAACCGTAATATACTTAAGTGGATTGAAAGTGAAACCGCAAAATCGGTATACTTTGGCAGAGATGATATTATTTGAAGCCGTTTGCGCTGCATAGTGGCTGCCGGCGCGGAATAGAAGGAGAGATTATGGTCGAAAGGCTCGTAAAAATTATCAATAGGGCGGGTATACATGCGCGCCCCGCTTCGGTTATTGTAGAAAAAACGAAAGACTTTAAGTCATCGATTTATTTTGAACATGGTTCTCATAAGATAAACGCAAAATCCATACTGGGGATAATCACGCTTGGTGCCGCTTATGGGAGTGAAATAAAAATCAGCGCGACAGGTGAGGATGAGCAGTCCGCCGTTGACGCGATTGCGCGTCTATTTGAAACCAAGTTTGAAGAAGAATAAGGCTGTTTGTTGCTGAAAAAGGGTAGTTTGCGCCGCAAATTGTGCCGAAAATTGCGGCGCAATTTTCGCTGCATCTCTGAAAATTCAATCGGGTTTTTAGGGAAGCACTGATTAAAAATTGAAGGTCTGGAGTTATATTTAGGGAGGAATATATGAAAAATCTTACAGAAAAACAGCGAAAAGTGCTTGAATTTATTTCAGAGTATATCAAGGCAAATAATTATGCGCCGACTATGCGCGAAATAGCCGTTTATTTTTCGTTTTCACCGCGGGCGGCTTATGATTTTGTCAACGCGCTCAAAAAAAAGGCGTATATAAGCCGGCAGAATCATCGTTCACGGGCCATCAAAATTATTAAACCATTGCATGTTCAGGATGAGCCATTTGTTGAAGTGCCGGTAATGGGCGATGTCGCCGCCGGCCGGCGTGTTCTGACCGAAGAAAACCTTTCGGGCACGGTACCCATTCACCGTTCCCTGATTGGTACCGCCAAACCGTGTTTTGCGCTTATTGTACGCGGCGATTCTATGATAGGCGCGGGCATTATGGACGGTGATGTGGCGGTTATTATTAAGCAGGAAACAGCCGGCAATGGCGATATCGTTGTCGCCGAAATTGACGATGGCTATACGCTTAAACGCTATTTTAGAGAAAACAGCCGCATACGCCTTCAGCCGGAAAATCCAGACTACCCGGTCATCTATAGCAGAAATGTACGCATAGCTGGAAAACTTGCCTGCATCTACAGGTCGTATTAGTATGGCTCAGGGCGAATCGTATTTGTTTTACGGGCCGGAAATCGGTGAAAAGCAGGACGCTATGGCGGAAATAAAACAGCGGTTTATATTCCGCATCTACGGTGATGAGCAGGCGCAGCCTAATATTGAAACAACAACTTTTTATCCGGGTGAAACATCAAGCGCCGATATTGCCGCTTTTTTGTTTACCGGCTCGCTTTTTTCCGATGGCCGTGTTGTTTATGTAAAAAATATTGATGCGTTCAAAGAAAGCGAAACAAAAAACATTGCTTCTTATATTTGCGCGCCGGTCGAAAACACGCTGTTGTTTATGACCAGTGATGAAACAAAACCCGATAAAACACTTGAAACAGCCTGCGGAAAAAGAAACACCCGCGTGTTTTGGGAACTTTTTGACCACCAAAAACCGCAATGGCTGCGCAATTATTGGCAAAAGCAGGGGTTTAGGCTGACCGATGATGCGGTGGATACGCTTCTTGAAATGATAGAAAACAACACCGATGCTCTGCGCGGCGAATGTTCCCGGCTTATGATGTTTTTTAGAAATGAACAAAAAGCGGCGGGCGTACAGGGACCGTTAACGGTTGACGCGGCGGCAATAGAAAAACATCTTTCACACACCCGCAATGAATCCGCTTTTACGCTTTTTTCCGCTATTGCTGCCGGCGACCTTCAGAAAAGTTTGGAAATTTTACATGCGCTTCTTGCCGCACAGGAAAGTCCTGTTTCTATTTTTGCCGGCCTCGGGTGGAACTATCACAAATTTCGTGATTATTGCGGGTTGTACGAAAAAGGGCTGGCAGGCAATGATTTTGAACTAAAAAAAATAGGCATAACTACGCCGAAAGCAAAAAAAGATTACCCTCTTGCCTTCAAAAATTATGGTCATGCTGCCAGCCGGTTTATCTCTATAACATCAGAATTCGATATGTTGTTACGCGCTGAGGGCAGTGCGCTCAAAGAAACGCTTATGGATGTGTACCTCCACCGCATTATGCGCGAACGGCTGCCTTCTTTACAAAACCGTTTCGACAAATAGGGCGCGTTCATGGGGAGTGGCGTTTGGGGTGTGGAGGGCGAGGAGAAGTTTGCCTTCCAGCGAATGGAACAGCATTCCATGGCCTCCGTCCGCGGCAAAAAACGGAGCGGCATCCTGTTGCCACGGCCCGGCAAGAAGACCTGTTTTGGAACGGGCTATGCCAAGCCGGTATCTGCCGTCTTCCCCAAATGATGACCACAGCATAATAAGGTTGTTTTCGTCCAAGCGCCACAGGAAAGGGCCGTCAGTAACATAACTGCCCGGTGTGCGGCCTTTGAGGGGCGCAGCCCATGCGGCATCGCCGGCGCGGAATAAAATCGACGGCTTGCCCGCCGCTGTTCGCAAATCGCGGTTAAGCGGCATCGCGCAAATTTCGCCATTGCCTATTTGCTGCCATTCGTGGCAAAAAACCATCCATGGAACGCCGCCCTCGTAATAGAGCGTACCGTCAAGACATTCCCAGTCGTGGGGGGTAAGCGGCCCATCGCTCCATGGCAAGTACGGCCCCAGAATAGCACCCGCGCTCTTGAGCGCCGCTGTCCCCCGGCAGCCTGTTTTGGGTAGAAAGGTCGCAAACATAATATAGTCTCCGTTTTCTGTTTTGTACACTTCTGGTGCCCAAAAATTCCGTACCGACCAAAAATCCGGCGGCGGACGGAAGACAGGAAAAGGCCCGTCAAATTCGTGTAAATCACGGCTGGTATAGGCATCAAATCCGGTGCCTGCCGGTTTCCAAATATCCTTATCGGTTGACCCAAAAAGATGATAGGTATCGTTTTCTACAACCACGAAAGGATCGCGGATTTGAATGTCTTTTAGATTCATACACATTCCCCGTCTGGTATTTCAATTTCGGCAATTTTGGCAAGACCGGCCAAAGTTTCCGCAAGTGTAGATTTTTCGTCTGTTTCTTGCTGTAGGAAAGCGTCTATCACGTTTTTTTTTGCTATGGCGGCATCAAGGGCAGGATTTGTGCCTTCTTTGTATGCGCCCGCGTTGATGGCATCTTCGTTGGCGGCATAGTCCGCAATCCATCTACGGACAGCGGCGGCGGCTTTTCTCGAAGCGACACCGGAAACGTCCGGCGCTATGCGGCTCACGCTGTTGAGTACATCTACCGCCGGATAATGGCCGCGGGAGGCAAGGGCGCGGGATAGGACGATATGTCCGTCAAGGATGCTTCGCGCTTTGTCCGAAATCGGCTCATCAAGGTCATCGCCATCTACAAGTACCGTGTAAAAGGCCGTTATCGAACCTTTTACGGCGGGGCCGGAACGTTCCAGCAAACGCGGCATCATATCAAAAACGCTGGGGGTATAGCCGCGCTGGGCTGGCGGTTCGCCGGTAGCCAGGCCGATTTCACGCTGGGCATGAGCTAAACGGGTAAGTGAGTCAAAAAGGAGAAGGACGTTCATTCCTTGGTCACGGAAATATTCAGCAACGGCGGTAGCAACAAAAGCGCCGCGCAGGCGGGCCAGCGAACTTTGGTCGGATGTAGCGACAATAACCACGGAACGCCGCAAACCTTCTTCGCCAAGGCTTTTCTCCAAAAAATCATTTAATTCGCGTCCGCGCTCGCCTATCAGGGCAATGACGTTTACATCTGCCCCTGTATTTCGCGCCAGCATTCCCTGAAACGTTGATTTGCCGACACCGGAGCCGGCAAATATGCCCATGCGCTGCCCCAGCCCGGCGGGAAGCAGGGCATCTACCACACGGATTCCGGTTGTAATGCGTGTGGAAATAAGGCTGCGGCTTAATGCGGGAGGGGCCGGGGCGAACGCGGGATAGCGCAGCGCAGCCTTCAGCGCGCCTTTGCCATCGATGGGCGCGCCCAAAGGGCCTAATATACGGCCTAATAGTCCGGGAGAGACCGGCACTTCCAGAAAGTGCCCCGTTGCTGTAACCCGTGTCCCGACTTCGATGCCGGTAGTGTCACTGTAGGCCATTAGTTGAACAACGTTGCCGCGCAGCCCGGCAACTTCGGCCATAATGCGCCTGCTGCCTACCGTAAAAAAGCATATTTCACCGACTACTGCCTGCGGCCCATAACTTTCGATTAAAAGTCCCTGTACGCGAAAAACTTTGCCGGAATAGACCATAGTCTCGGCCGTTTTGACAGTCTCAAGGTATTTTTCAAAAAGAGTTTCCACTATGCTTCCCTGTTTGGGATAGGAGAAATTTCCAAAATTTTGGATTCCAGTTCGGCAAATTGGCTGGCTATGCGGGCATCAATTTCGCCGAAATCCGTTTCTACAATACAGCCGCCGGGGTCTATCGTAGTGTCTTCTAGTATTTGAATTGTGCCTGACCCTTCTATCATTTTGGTAAACGATTCGATATGGGCGGTAGAAAGTTCTAAATCGGTCAAATTTACTTTGATAGTAACAGTTCCCTTTGTTTTTACCTTGGAAAGCGCTTCACGGATATTTTCAATGACTACGTCTTTGTGGGAAGCGCTGATAGACTTTACTATTTTTCGCGCTATTAAAAGGGTCAAATCGATAATTTGCTGTTCGGTTTCGTTGATGATAAGGGCGCGTTTGTCCTGTATGCGTTCCAAAATAGTCCGCATGCGCGCCGCAAGCCGCTGGACTTCGGTCATTCCTTGAGTGAAACCTTCTTCATGGCCTTTTACAAGGCCTTCATCGTAGCCTTGTTTGCGGGTTTCTTCGGATTTGCGTCCCGCTTCGGCAATGCTTGCCTTGGCGGCCGCTTCCGCCTGTTCCAGCCGTTTCGCCGCTTCTGTTTCGGCCGTCTGGGACTGCGCCGCCGCTTGTGTTTCGGCATCGTCAACAATTTGCTTGGCACGTGAGCGGGCATCGTCAAGAATGGCATCGGCCTGCGCGCGGGCGGCTGTCTGCATTTCCGCTTTTTCTTTAGCAAAAGCGGTTTTGAAGTTTTCCGCTTCACGGCGCAGGTCATCTACGGTAGGGCCGTCATAGCGCGCAAACGCCGGCAAATCCTCCAAACCCTTATCCGCATCTGTTTCTGCTTTTTCTTCGGGGAACGGCGATTCAAGGATAACTTTGCCATTCACATATTCAACTTCGTTTGGTCTATAAACCGCTCTTGCCATATCCGTATTCCTTGGGCCGCGCCGATTAACTCCGCTTTTCTTTTATAGTTTTTTTGCTTTTTGGTAATTGGGCGTTTTCATTATGAAATTTTAGGGGCAATCAAGGCTTCTGGCGTTGATTGCCCCATACTGATTTGTACTTTCCTTAGCGAAGAAGATTTGCGTTTTCGGTGCGTCCCCAACGTCCGGCAATATCGGATGAAGTTTCGCCTGCCGTGTTACGGGCATTTTTTTCGGCGCCAAGTTCAATCAAATAAGTAACAATATCGGGATGGGAAAGGCGTGCCGCATAATGCAGCACCGTATTTCCCTGCGAATCGCGGGAACTTATTCCTTTGCCTCCAAAAAGAGCGCGTACCGCTTCGCGTTCGCCGCTTGCCAGTACCAATTCCGCCGGTGTTTTACCATCGCGGGCAACCGAAAACACATTCGCGCCTTGGTCGACAAGGAAACGGGCTGCCGGCCAATTGCGGACATTTACAGCGTAGCGCAGAGGCGTACGCCCTTCACGGTCAACAATAGACGGACGCCCAACCCATGCGGCTATTTGTTCCAAATCTGCCTGCGAAACATTATTTATAAGCGCGATATGCAAAGGCGAGCGGCCTTCGTCATCGGTTTGGTCAAGCCCTTTTTCCAATAGGGTAAGCATCATACGCCGGGAGGTTTTTAACGCTGTGGTAAAGGGGCTTTGGCCGTCGGCATCTTGCGCATGAATCTGGGCGCGGTTGTCGAGCAGCAGGCCGACAATGTCGCTGCGTTCATTTTGCACGGCAACAAGAAGAGGGGTATCGCCTTCGTTGTTGCGCGTGTTGATGTCCGCCCCAGCCCTTACCAGATTAGTTGCCGAGCGCAAATTGCCCAAGATAACCGCTTCCAGGAGCGGAGTATTACCTTCGTTGTCCCGCAATTCATGGTTTGCGCCGGCCCGCAGGAGCATCGCTTCAATATTGGCCATGCCCAGCCTTACTGCGTCATGGAGGGGCGTCATTCCGTATAGGTTATAGGCGTTTACATCAACACCCGCGTTAATGAGTGCCGCCGCCGCCGCCTGAGCGTTCCAGCGCACCGCCGCATGAATTGGCGAGTTACCCAAAGTGTCGCGCCCGGAAAGAGAAGCCCCCGCTTGAATAAGCGCTCGTACAGTCGTTGCGGAATCGGCATGGACAGCGATAAAGAGCGGCGTTTCCCCGGTAACATTCTGCGCTTCAATATTCGCGCCTTTTGCGACTATTTCGGGGATGGCGCCGTCCATACCCCATTGGGTCGCATAATGCAGTATCGTATTGCCGGTGCCATCGCGGGCGTTCAACACAATCTGGCTGAACATCCACTGGCGGTAACCGCCCTGTGAATAAAAAGTAAGGTAGAGCGGACTTTCGCCTTTCGCGTTTTGCAAGAAAATGTCCGCGCCGCGTGAAAGCAGCAGTTCTCCGGCAGGGCCGTTGTTGCTACGCACCGCCATATGGAGCGCTGTGTCGCCTTCCTGGTTGCGGGCATTGACATGCGCATTTTTATCAAGAATTTTACGTACCGTATCCACACCGGCATTGCGGCGTACCGCTACAAGAAGAGGCGTATTCCCGCCATTGTCTGCTTGGAGTACCGTTTTTTCGGTGATAAGCGTGTCAAGCGCCGAAGGATTCCCCCCGGCGGCAGGAGTGCTGTCGGCAAGCGCCAATTCAAACGGCGTTGAACCGGTATTGGTCGCGGCAAAAATGTCGGCGTTGTAAGACAAAAGTAACGGGATAATTTGAACCGCTTTGCGCTCAATAGCCGTGTACAAGGGCGTTTTCCCTTCAATATTGTGAACCGAAACGTCCGCGCCGCCGCGCAGCAAAATCTCTACAACCGACGGCTCACGTCCCAGTGTTATTACAATATGGAGCGGCGCATCGCCGCGCGCATCGCGCAAATTGGGATTGGCATTGCTGGAAAGCAATATTTCAAAAGCCTGCTGATGAACACCGGCAGGTATGGCCAGATGCATAGCCGCGTTGCCTTGCCCGTCTTGACCGTTTACATCGGCACCTGCGGTAATCAGTTGGCGCATTGTTTCAATATCGCCGCCTATCGCGGCCTCGTGAAGCGGCGTGGTGCCTGCGGTGTTTTTGATATTGACATCGGCGCGCTGTTCCAAAAGGAGGCGCGTCCAGCCGCTGCGTTTGTTACGCACGGCAAAATGGAGCGAGGAAATGCCGTCCGAGCCGCGCAGGTTGAAATTCATTGAGCGCACCGCCGGCGCAAAGTACTGATTTAGGGCATCGCTTGATACGCCGCCTGCTTCTATCAGGGTTTGTGAAACACGCGCATGAGGGAACGAATCGTGGTGCGCATAGGCAAGGTCAAGCGCTGTTTTGCCATCGACATCCCGCATATTGAGAACTTGCTGGCGCGTCAACATCCCGCCGGAATTGGTGAGCATTTGAACGGCAAGCGTATTCCCCTGTTCGGCGGCGATATGGAGAACGGTGCGCGCCCGCTCTCCGGTAGACAGCATGCTGGCATCGGTCAAAAGAGAGGCTAAATAAGAAGTGCTCGTATCGGCAACGCCCGTTTCGGCGGGCGAAATTCCATCCCTTCCTGTATGGTGAATATTTGCGCCGGCCGCTACAAGAATACGGGCGGTAGGCGCGTCCCGGTAGCGGGCGCTTATATTGAGCGGGGTGTTGCCGTCAATATCGGGGGCATCCGCCGCATTTCCCAGCCGGACAAAAAAGTCAACGAGGTCGGCGCTGCGAGCTTCCGCCGCAAGGTGTACAGGATTCCGTCCATGCGCATCGGCGGAATTAGGCGGAAAATTGTTTTGCACATAAGCCGTTTTCGCCTCTTCAAAACGCCCGGCACGAATTAAATCGCCTACTTTGTCGAGCGGGGTGATGTCGATGGCCGCCGCTTCATCCTCAGCGGTTTTTCCCTTCGTTTTCTTTGCCGGCGTTTTGGCCGCCTTCTCGGCTGCGGGTTTTTCCGCCTCCGGTTTGCCATCCGTTTGCTTTTTCCCCAATGCGGATACATTGCTTACACTTACAATAAGCAAAAAAGAAAGTATCAAAAGCCCTGTCTTTTTCATGAAAATTGCTCCCTTTAGAAACTCAGGCGGCGGGGCATAGCCTTGCCGCTTGAAGTATGGTCAAAATAGACCGTTGTGTTAATTATAGGTACTTTTAGGTATTTTGAAAAGAGGAAGGAAAAGGGGGCTCTTAACTTCCCTAAGCAACTACTGATTTATGCAACCGAGAATAAATTAGTGGGTGCTTTCCTTGTAGCTTCGCAATGGCGGTTGCTTGCAACCGAATGAGAAACTACAAGGGGCAATGCTGATTAGTTCAGCATTGCCCTAAATCTCGTACTCAGCACGTGGACGGGAGATGACCAGATGAAGTTCCTCAAGGATGGTTTTGCGGAGGGCGAGAAAGTCTTCGCCGGTGCGCACTCGTTCCCCTTCGATGCGGACATCAACGATGCTTTCGATGCGCCCGGGCCGCGGCGTCATTATCACGATGCGGTTGCTCAATGAAATCGCCTCGTCAACATCGTGCGTCACCATTACAAAGGTGGCGCAGGTTTTCTTCCAGATAGAAAGCAACTGTTCCTGCAATTCAATGCGTTTGAACGCATCGAGCGCGCCGAGCGGTTCGTCAAGCAGGAGGACTTTCGGTTCGTTGATGAGCGCGCGGATAATCGCCACGCGCTGCGCCATGCCGCCTGAAATCTCGTGCGGATAGGCGTGTTCAAAACCGGAAAGCCCTATCATGTCGATGTATTCCGCGATGAGCGCCTTTTTTTCATGGTAAACGCCCCGCGCCTTGAGTCCGGTAGCGATGTTATCATAGACGGTAGCCCACGGGAACAGCGTAGGCTGCTGGAAAATAAAACCGCGCTCCGGCGACGGCTCCGTTACCGGCTCTCCCAGCGCGAAAACTTCTCCCGATTCCGGCGCGTCAAGGCCCGCGACAAGGCGGAGGAGCGTTGTCTTGCCGCAGCCCGACGGCCCTATCAGCGTAAGGAATTCGCCCTCGCGCACCGCAAGATTCACCCCGGCAAGCGCGTGAACCGCCCTGCCTTCCGTATCGCGGTAGACCCGGCTCACATTATTCAGTTCGATAATTGTTTTCATTCCGCGCCTACCGTTTTCGCCTGCCAGCTCAGTACGCGCCGCTTCAGCGCCCCGATAAGCGACAGGATGATTGCGAATTCCACCGCGATAATGATGATGGCGCCGTACACTTTCGCATACGCGCCCCAGCCTTTCGCCCAGTTGATGTAGAAGCCAAGCCCCGCCTTCGCGCCTACCATCTCCGAAACTATCAGCGTAGTAAACGAAAATGCGGTCGCCGTCATAATGCCGGTGAACATCGCGGGGAGGGCGTGCGGAATCGCCACGCGGAAAAGCAGGAAGCGGTTGTCCGCGCCGAGCGTCTTTGCCGCTTCAAAATACGCTTTCGGAGTCGAACTGACCCCCTGCGCCATCATCGACGAAACCGGAAACCACGACGACATAAAAATCAGGAAAAGCCCTGTGGTAAAAGCGTTGGGGAGGAGCAAGAGGGCGATGGGAAGCCAGGCGACAGCGGGGACTATCCCCGACACGCGGATAATAGGAGAAAGCCAGTAGTCCCAGCTTTTGAACCAGCCGATGAGCGTGCCTGTGGCAAGGCCCAGCGCCGTGCCTGTGATAAGCCCCGCAAAAAAAAGCCGCATCGAATAGAGCGTGCTTTGCGCGAGGAGCGCCCGGTCGTCAAACATCTTGTACACAATGTCCGCCATGCTGGGAAAGTACGGCACGGGAAGCACCGCCGTTTTCACGCTGAGGATGTCCCACAGAATAAGCGCGATGCCGCAGGCAAAGCCGAACCGCGCTTTGCGGTACAATTTTTCCCGCAGGCGGGGAAGCCGCGCCGCCGCGAGGCGCAGCGCGAGAAACGCCGCGATAAAAAGAGCGAGGATGGCGCGGTAAACGAACTCTTTTACGTTTTGTTTGGGCGGCAGGAGGCAACTTTCCGCCCAAGCAATAGCAAACACGCCAACCTGCGCCCAAAACCAGAATGTGGTTTTCATATATCTATTTTACCAGTGCCTCAACATCAACGTACATATCGTCGATGAATTTCTGTACGTCCAAGTCCGCCGGCAGGTAGCCGATTTCTGTCAATTTTTGCGCAAAATAAATAGCGTCGTCTTTTGCCTGCGCGTTTTGCGCGGACGTGTGGTGGTGGCCGTAACTGAAACTTTTTAGCAACGTAGCGACAAGCGCCGGGTCTTCTGTGGCGACCTTCTTGTTTTCCACGAGGATTTTTGCCGCTTCTTCGGGATTTTCGCCCTCAAACTGAACGGCGCGGTTTATGGCGCGTAATGTTGCCGCCACCACTTTCGGGTTATCCCTGATGAGTTTGCCGGACGCGAAAATGAAGCAGCAGTTACGCCCCGCAAAGAGCGGGTCAGTGGCGATGTCAACGATAGTGCGGTAGCGTCCCGTCTGCTCCGCCATTGTCGCTATCGGGTCCCAGGCGGCAACCACGTCCGCCTCGCCCTTGTCCACAGCCTGAATTTCCTGGTCGCCGGGGAACGGCAGCCATTGGATTTCGGTCGCGGGGTCTATGCCCACAGAGCCTGCCACAACGGAGGCGACCGCCATCGGGGTGCCGCCGATTTCGTCAACGGCGATGCGTTTGCCGCGCAAATCTTCCTTTGTTTTGATAGGCGAATCGATGGGCACAAGGATTTTGATGCAGCCTTCGTGAAGGCCGGCAATCAGTTTTACGTCCACACCCTCATGTATTGAGGGAAAGAACTGGAAGTCGCCGTTGATAACGGGCATCTTTCCCGCCGCGAGATACGAGCGAATCACCTCGAATGACACGCCGGAAACGAGCGTCATATCAAGCCCTTCTTCCGCGTAATA
>JAIRPM010000180.1 GCA_031257075.1 Spirochaetaceae bacterium | reverse complement strand
GGCAGTACAGTGTCGCGCCGTCTATGGCTATGCCGCGTTTTGCGGCTTGGCATATCGCGTTCTGTTCGGCATGAACTGTGCGTACACAATGCGTTGTAACAGTGCCGTCTTCGTGTATCATTTTTTTTAGTTGGTGGCCGGCTTCATCACAGTGAGGCAATCCTGCCGGAGCGCCCACATAACCGGTAACAAGAATTTGGTTGTTTTTTGCGATAACGGCCCCGCTCCTGCCTCTGTCGCATGTTGCCCGCCGGGAGATGGCATCGCATACTTCCATAAAATATTCGTCCCAAGAAGGGCGCCGGTATTCTGTTCCCACCGTCAGACCTCAAAATCGTTTTCGTCTTGTAAAAAATCATTTACCGTAAAAACAATATCGCCGTTATGCCGCACGCGCATATCAATATGGCCTTTTGCGGTTAGGATATCGAGTTGTTTTTTTGCCTCATCTAAAGTTATGCCTGTTTCAAGCGCCAGAAACGCGGCGGTAACAATTCCCTTGTTCTGTTTTGCTAAACGGAGTACGGCTTGTTCTGTTGTTTCTTTATCACGGATAATACGCGCCTTTGCGTCATTTGCGTAGCGGGTGCCGGACATAGGGAAAGGCGCGTGATATCCGGCGGCTTGCATATTTGCCTTATCAACTTGGGTGCCCAAAGTAAGAAGGTCATAAACTGAACCTAATCCAAAAAACCCGGCTGTACATGCCATAAGTATACCGGTAAAAGGCTTGCGGAGATAAAAACGGTGAAACCCAAGACAGCCGAAACCGGACAAAAACCATAATAAATAGGCGAAGGTTTTACTATACATAGGTATACGATACACTATCCGGCCTATTCTTGCTAACATACCCTTATGCGCGTTGTCTGTTGGGATGATTTTGTAAAGCGCGGCCTTGCCGTGCCGGGAACCGCCGTAACCGTCGGTGTTTTTGACGGTGTACACCGTGGGCACTGCGAACTGCTGAAACGTATATGTTCCAGAAATGCCGGCGGCAAAGCGGAATTTGCCCGTAACTACGGCTTTCCCCGGCTGGAGAGCGCGGCCGTTACCTTCCGTGAAAATCCCCGCCGCATTCTTTCCCCATGCAAAAATACGCTTGATATTATCAGTTTGGATGAAAAATTAGCGCTTTTTGACGGAATAGGGGTAAATATATGTGTCCTTATTGATTTTTCACTGAAATTCGGTGAAATGACCGGTAAAACATTCATAGAATTATTGCTCGAAAAAGCGGCTATGCGGTATTTGGCGGTAGGTCAAAATTTTCATTGTGGCGGCGACCGGATGAACGCGCGGCACATCAAACAATATTTAGAAGGCGGGGAGACGCCCCAGCATTTCCGCGCCGCTTGCGACATTCTCCTCCCTGTTATGGACGGCGGGCTTCCTGTTAGTTCCAGCCGGATACGGGCGGCAATCGCGGAAGGCGACAGGGTTTTAGCGGAACGCTTGCTAGGCAGGTCGCTAAGCAGCACAAAATAGCGCTTCTCAATGCAAAATGCATACGTTGCGCGTATTTAAGGTATATGCGCGTATTTAGTTTTGTTCCCTATGCCTGTGATGGTATTCTGGTAAGCGTGGAAGCGGACATACGCCGCGCTATTCCGGGCATCGACATTACCGGTCTTGCGGCGGGGGCGGTGCGTGAAGCCCGGGAGCGGGTTCGCGCCGCTTTTCGCAATTCAAACTTAAAATTTCCCGCAGACAGGGTGTTAATTAACCTTGCGCCGGCCGGGATTAAAAAAGACGGGGCGGGATTAGATTTGCCGATAGCGCTGGCGATTATGGCCGCGGCGGAAATGGTGCCATATCCGGGCGATATAATGGCGCTGGGTGAACTTGAACTATCAGGAGCGGTACGGGCGGGTAGGGGAGTGCTGCCCGCCGTCTCCTCCGGCCTTTCCGCCGGTATTCGTGATTTTATCGTACCGGCGGAAAACGCTTCCGAAGCCGCTCTGCTGGAAGAAGGCGCTATCTGCGGAGTTAACACGCTCGAAGAAGCCATGGCCGCTCTTTTATGTAAAATGGAACAAGGCTGTTTCCCATGCCGGCACCGCGCAAACGGGCTGCCGGAAGAATTGCCGGCCGCGGGGCCTCTGCCGTACAGCGCAGGTTCTGAAGGCGATTTTTCCGATGTAAACGGCCAAGCGCGTTATAAACGGGCTATGGAAATTGCCATGGCGGGCGGCCACAACCTTTTGGTTTTTGGTCCGCCCGGAATTGGTAAAACGATGCTTGCCCGCCGCGCCGGTTCTATTATGGCGCCGCTTACCCGTGATGAAGCGGTGGAAGTAACAAAACTCCATAGTCTGGCAGGCCAACTTTTAGGAAACGGCGGCTCCGACATTCAGCCAACTATGCTGATAAAACAGCCGCCTTTCCGCGCGCCTCATCATTCGGCAAGTATGGAAGGCATACTGGGCGGCGGAAAATCTATACGGCCCGGGGAAATAAGCCTCGCGCATTACGGAGTGCTTTTTCTGGATGAAGCGCCGGAATTCAAAGTAAACACGCTTCAGGCTCTCCGCGAGCCTTTGGAAGACAAAATAATCACTATTTCCCGGGCGGAAGGCTCTGTCCGGCTGCCCGCCGCCTTTCAACTTATCATGGCCTCCAACCCTTGCCCATGCGGCCGGCTTGGCATGAACGCAAAACATAGAAGCGCCGCTTGCTATTGTTCCGCGCATGAAATCGAACGGTACTGGAAGCGTTTTGGCGGCGCTCTGCTTGACCGGATTGAATTGCGCGTTGTCGCCCAGTCGGGAGGCATTGGCAAGGAGACAAATGAGACAAGCGCGATAATACGGAAACGCGTCATAAAAGCGGTGGAAATTCAACGGGAGCGTTTTAAACCGGACAATATCCGTCAAAACACCGGCTGTGTACGCGCGCCGCGGAGAAATGCCGATATTGGCGCCGGTATGATACGTTCTTTCTGTCCGCTTACCGCAAAGGCCGGCCCGGCATTGAAGCAAGCGTCGGAAAAACTGGATTTTTCAGGACGCGCCTGCTATAGCGTCCTGAGAGTTGCCCGTACCATCGCGGATTTGGACGGAAAAGATACTATCGATATAGAACACATCCTTGAGGCGGTACAGCACCGCCGTTACGGAGAAGACCCGTACGATGTATTCGCGGCAAAAGAAGACGCGCAATAAAGCATTCGCCGCTATCCGGCAGAAAACAGGTAGACAGAATATCGATTATGTAAAGTAAAATAGAGGGTGAAAACGCCGCCGGTGCCTCTTTGTTAAACAGGAGTATAATGCTGTTTATAGAAGTCAAAATAGTCCATAAAACCGGAATCCGCGTTTTTTGCGAGTACGGCATGGCGGCATAATGAAAAAACCCCCTCTCCGCGCCCTATCTTTTTTTGCCGGTAGGCTTTTTCGTCTTGAGTGGCAACAAAGTCCGGCAAAGCGCCGGATGATGTTGCCGTATAGGCAAATCCCCAAAGGACAGATGGTACAGAGATTTTTTTTTCGCCGAAGGGAATATAAACGCAGCTTGCCGCATTTATACGAATTCCTTCCGGCAAGGCCTCGTTCATTTTGGATATAAAAACAGTATCCGCAAGCGCCCCACGCACATCAACAGAAGCAATTTCGTTGTTGGCGCTAATTCCTATTGAAATGGGACTTGCGAAAGTCAATTTTGGAATAGGGTTAAACCCTTCACTGTACTCCGCTTCAATTCCCGCGCGCAATAAAGCCATCGAAAACACTTCAATAATGCTTAAATGAGACAAGAAAAGCGCAGGGCCTTTTTTTGAATATGAAAAAAGTATCCGGTAAGTGCCAGGCTGTAGCCGCGCCTGAACGGAACCGGCAATAAAATTCTCGCCTAATTTCAAAGAATTATTTTCTGTATGTATGTTTTTTTGTATTTTTTTATCCTTGTCGCAAACACCACATGAATGTGTGCAATTTTGTTGACAGGGGCATAATTGTTCCGCGTCTTTGCTGTTCGATAATTCTTGTTTCAAAAACGCTTCGCGGATACCGGAATCGATACACGACCATGGAAGGTCAGCCTTTGCTCCCAAAATTTCTTGAAAAAGCGGTTCATTTTCAGCGGCGATGCGTTCCCAAATGTCAAACCGAAACCGGTCGCTCCATGCGTCAAGAGACGCGCCGGAAAGAAAGGCGTCTTCTATCAAACGCCCTACCCGCTCATCCCCGCGGGAAAGCAGGCCTTCGATTCGGGATATAAAAGCATTCGCGGTATTGACCTTGTGCCCCAGCGGTTTAAGCGCAGCGGTGATTTTTTTTAAGGCACCGCGCTTGTTCTCCGCCTGCGCCTGCCATTGGAACGGCGTATGCGGTTTGGGGATAAAAATCCCCACATTGATGGTAAAAACCATCCGCACGCGCCGGCTCAATTCTTTGACAAATGTGATAATTTCATCGGCTTCATCAGATTCCGCAGATTCGCTGAAAGGGAGGCCGGTCATAAAGTAGAGTTTTGCCCCTTTCCAACCGTATTTTTTGCTTTCTATAAGTGTTTCGGCGATGGTGTCAAGGCCGGCGGTTTTATTGATGCTAAGTTGCCCGCGTAAAGAAGGCGTTTCTACCGCAAATGTCAAACCGCTCTTGCGCACTTTAGAAATTTCTTTCAAAAGCGGCAGTGAAAAAGTGGAAACATGAAGCGAAGGCAGTTGAAATGACACAAAAAGGCCTTTGTAAAGAGTGTTTAACCGACAGGCAAGCGCGTCAATTCCGTCATAATCGGCGCTGGAAAGGGATGATAAACTTATCTCTCTGAATCCTCCCTTTTTGACATACTCTTCAACCTCGAGGGCGGCAATACGCGCGTCCTTTTGACGCATAGGGCGGTACCACATCCCCGCATGGCAAAAACGGCAGCCGTTAGGGCAGCCGCGCATAATTTCAACATAACCATGCTGCTGCACAACACGCATGCTGGGAACCGGATAAATAGCGGCGGCGGCTTCTTGTGAAAAACCGGTATGGATGGCGCGTACCGCGTTGGGTTTGTCTTTGTACCATACGGAGGGGTGCCGGCGCAGTAATTCAAGCAGCGCTCCCCTGCCCTCCCCTTTTCTTTTTGCGTCCCGCGCCTGTTCAATAAGGTTGAAAAAACCGGCTTCGGCTTCGCCTATCCAAAACGCGTCAATAAAGGCCGCATAGGGAAGCGGATTTGATGCGCAAACACCGCCCATTATCACTATAGGATGAATTTCATCACGTTCCTCGCTATGGAGAGGTATAGAGGCGTTTTTGAGCATCGCAAGCAGCGTAGTTATTCCTAATTCGTATCCCAAGGTAAACATCAGGATATCAACGGAAGAAAGCGCGATGCCGGTATCAAGGCCGTAAAGGGGGATTTGTTTTTTCGTGAGCAGTTCTTCAAAATCGGGCGCCGGCGCAAAGGCGCGGTCGCAGATAACGCCTGTGAGCGCATTCATCCGGTTATAAATAATTTTGAGCGCATAATTCGACATGCCAATTTCGTATAAATCGGGAAAAGCGATAATTGTTTGCAGAGGCGCTTCGCCGGCTTCTTCTACTCTTTTGGCAAGCCTGCCGAACTCGCCGCCGGTATACCGCGCCGGTTTTTCAACTCCAAGAAGAGCCTCGCCTAAATCCGTAACTGGATTGATATAATAGGACACTTGTAAAGTTTAGTGTAATAAATAATCAAGGTCGATTTCACAAGCGGCGCAAGGCATTTCCACATTGAATGCCTCCAGTACCGCCGGGTGAATTTCGCCAAACACCCCTACCCGGCCGCCTTTGTAGAGAACCGCCGCCGCCCGCCCGTGTATGAACCGCGTATCGCCGGTGTCCAGCGCCGCTACCTCGAATTCGCGGTTCAGATAGTAGAACAAGGTTTGAATTTGCGCGGAGAGCGTGTTGAAATTCGCGTCCGGCGCCGCATAGAGAAATGCCGCATACTGGCGCGTTGCCGTACCATAATTGCGCTTTGCGTCTTTGAACGCGACCTTTCCCGTTTCAAAAATTCTGTGCGGATAAGCGGCGTTTGCCGACACCTGCTCGCTTTTCATCAGGTTCGGAAGTATGCTGTCCCGCACGAATTCAAACTTCTCGCTCATCGGGTTCGCTATCTGAATTAAACCGTTTCCTTGCGTATTTACACCGGTTTCTCCCCCGTTTACACCCGCCATCATACCGGCAAGTTCTTCGCCGGAACCGAGATAGTTGTAAATCATCTCCTGATACCCCATGCCGGTGAGAGCCGCCTTTACTTTGCGGCTTAACAGGGTAACCGGGGAAAGTCTCCCTACGGTAAATTCGGCGGGTTTTTGCGGCGTAAAGGTATTAAGACCGCGCCCTATCATCACGTCTTCCAGCACATCGGCCGCATGAAGGTAATCGTTCCGGTAGGGAGGCAGCCGGCAAAGGATGCCGGGGATGCCGCCTTTTCCCGCGCCTTCGCCGTCAGGCGCGCCGCGTTCAAGCGCGTTCAAACGTTCCGCGCCGCAGCCCATACGTTCCAGCGCGGCAACACATTCCTTGCCATCCAGTTTTTCACCCAAATACTTTTCAATACGGTCAAGTGAACAAAATACCGGTTCCTGAAAATAAAATGGGGTCGTGTAGAGTTTACCGAAGGCTGTATCATAGGCGCTCCGCACTTCGACAGGCTCTATTTCGTATCCTTGGTCGGCAAAGTCGCAGGCAACAATGGATGCCGATAACGTTACCGCATGAATATCGGTACCGGTTATTTCGATAAAAAGTTCGCTGTCTCCTGCTTGAACCGCGCCCAAATCGGCCGAGTTGATGATGGGCGGATAGGAAAGCACCGCCCCTGCCGAATCAAGCAGCAATGGGTGCAACGGCTCGCGCTCTTGTATAAAAGCATATTCTTTACCTTTCGGATGCTGTTTTAGTATTTCGCGGAGGGTAAGAGGCGTGTCCCATTGGAGCGGTATAAATGAAACGGAGTCCGGGTCTACGGCTTTGTAACACACGGGCCATTTGATGCCGGCGGCGCGGTAAAGCCCCATAGAAACGGTACGGCGTTTGCGCCCGTAATTCCATGCAAGTTTTTCCTGCGTTTGTATCACATCCCGCAGGGAAGCGTCCGTTATCGTTTTGCCTTTAGCAACAAACCCGGCTATAAAGGGGCGCACCGCTTTTACCGTTTCTTCCGCGATGATATATTTTTTTGCGGCTTTCATGTTGCCGGGAGCGGAAAAGAACGGGTAGAACGGCGTTTTCCCCGTATAGTAGATACGCAGTTGGCGGGCGCATCCGGCGGTGCTCCATAGGTCGGGGCGGTTTGTGTCATTTAGTTCGATTTTGAGAACCCGTTCGGTTTCCGCCAGATTTTTATCCGAATCCTCATCCAACTCGGCCTTTGCACAGGTAAGGGCGCTCTCAAATTCTTCACGTGTTTTCCAGCGCCTTCCGGCAAGGCTGTAAAACAATTCTTCGTTTACTTCGATTTTTGGCATTTGCGCTCAGTATACCGCGCGGGCGGCGCGCTAAACAAGGGGACACGCGCCGCCGCCCGGAAACAATCATGCCCGTTTCCAACGCGCAAAAATCGCTTTTGCTTCTTTTAGGAAATCTTTTGAAACGGTGATGGTTTGCGCCGTTACCGTTTTATTTTGCGGGAAGATTGGCACAGGATTACAGCCGCCGCTTCTCACTTCAACCTGGCTCATACGGAAGCGGTTGCCGCAGTTTTGGCAGACCAGCACCGTTCCCTGCTGTTTGTAAAAGCCGCGTCCTGAACCGTAGCAAACCTGGCAGGTGTTGAATGCCGTGCGTATCGTACCGTCAGGCGCTTTTACTACCAGCACTTCCAGCCGCGTCCCATCAATATCCACAGGGTAAAAGACGGCATTTTCCGTTATCTCGCTTACTTTTATTACCAAATCCTTATCGGCGATGGCGGGTTTTACCGTATTAAGAGCGCTTTGCGCAAAGGCAGGCGTAAGGGCAAAAAAGAAAGCCACAGGCACAGTTGCCGCAATCAAATGTTTACCAAAGAAAGTTCTCATTTTCATCTCCTCCTACAAAAGATTAAAGGGCTTCAAAATTTTGTCCGCCTCTACCGGCTTGCCGTTTGCGTCATCGACCGTTACCTTGGCAAAGACCCAGCCGTCAATGCGGGAAGGGTCAACTCCGGCGGCAATAAACGGTTCCGGGTTAAGCACAAAGACAATGTCCTTGTCATTGGTTGCCATATCTTTGGCCCATTCAAAGAGGTTGCCTCCGCCCAAGTTCACGCCGTAATGGTCGAGCACGGCATGGTAACCGATGGCACTCCGGTGTTTTTGCATGATTTGTTCGTATGAGGCAAGGGGCGTAACCTCGCCTGAATACTTCAGCGTTTCCTGCCCTAGTTTTGCGCCGGTCATTAACATTCCCTCGTAAAAGGCGAATTCGCCGGGCAGTTTTTCCGGGTCAAGGCCGGCGGCAATAAACGGCGCGGCATCAAATTCCAGCATGACATCATGCAGAGGGCTTTCGGCGTAGTTTTTGCTCCAAATAAACCGCGCCATACCGTCCGGGGCGGCAAGCGACCAGCCGCCGTTCATTTCGTCTGCCGTTACCAATTGGGGCGCCTGCCGCAAAACCTTGTCAAAAGATTTTACGGAGTCCGTTCCTACTACATCGAATCTGGAACACGACACGGCCAAAATAACCATAGCGGCGGCGGCATAGTTTGCATTCTTTTTCATTTTATCTCCTTGATGCAACGCCGGTTGATTTGATAGTAACCGGCGTTGCTTTTAGTACATTTTTACCGCAACATTGTGGCGGAAATATGTTTTTCCTGAGAATAAGGGCAACGCTGATTAATTCTTGGATTGAGCATTGTTCTTGACAAGCGCCCGCGTTGCTATCATAGTAGGGATATGCTAACTCCAGACACGGTAAAACAGTCGCTTTTGACGCTGGAAGAACCTCAGACGGAATTCACGGTTGTTTTTTCCGGCAAAAAAAGCAAAAAAGTAAACGGCCTTTACAAGAGTGAAAGCCGTGAAATCATTATTCAAAACAGGAATTTTCTCGGCGAAAACGGTATGAATGAAAATTCGCTTATGTATACGGCAGTACATGAGTATGCCCATCATATTCACAGTGAACGCCGCGGCGGAAAACTGCCTCCCCGTGCCCATGGGCCAGATTTCTGGGCTATCTTTCACAATTTGCTTGAAAAAGCCGAAAGCCGGGGACTGTACCATACCGGTGTAGATGATTCGCCGGAACTATCCAAAGTTACCACGCAAATCCGCGAAAAGTACCTCACTCAAAACGGCCTTATGTTCAAAGAATTCGGCGGCCTTTTAATAAAAGCGGCGGAACTCTGCGCGGCAATAGGTTTGCGCTTTGAAGATTATCTTGACCGGGTTTTGTGTATACCTAAAAACGCGGCAAAATTGGCTGTCAAATCGTTTGAATACGATATAAATCCGTCAATCGGTGTTGATAATATGCGGTATGTCGCCGGTATACGCCCCGAAGAATCCCGCAGGGCCGCTGAAAAATCATTTTTGCTTGGTAAAAGCCCTAGCGTGGTAAAAACCAGCCTGAAAGGCCCGTCCGGCCCGTCTGACCCGCGCCTTTCTTTAGAAAAAGAAAAAGAACGGCTTGAACGGACGATAGCGTCTTTACAAAAACGACTGCATGAAATTGAACATGAACTGAAAGATGATAATAATACCGCCGAATTCTTCCCGGCAAGGCAGCGGTTATGATAGGAAACGCGCTTGCTACGTTGGGAGAAATGTTTTCGTATGCGTTTTTGGTGCGCGCCGTTGTTGTGGGGGCGCTTGTGTCTGTATGTTCGGCTCTTTTGGGGGTAAATCTTGTTCTCAAAAGGTATTCAATGATAGGCGACGGGCTGTCTCATGTGGGTTTTGGCGCGCTGGCATTGGCTACGGCGCTGAATACCGCGCCTTTGTTTGTTTCGATTCCGGTTGTTCTTGCGGCGGCTTTTTTGCTGCTGAGGCTGGGTGAAAAAACGTTGATAAAAGGCGATGCGGCTATTGCGCTCATTTCGACAAGTTCGCTTGCGCTTGGGGTGGTTATAATTTCGCGGACTACGGGTATGAACACCGATGTTTGTAATTACCTATTCGGCAGTATTCTCGCGATGAGCAAAAGCGATGTTTGTTTAAGCGTTGTGCTTGCCGCCGCCGTTATTATACTGTTTCTTTTATTCTATCATAAATTGTTCGCGGTAACGTTTGACGAACGGTTTGCGGGCGCATGCGGGATGAAAACCGGCATATATACGATGCTCATCGCATGCCTTACGGCGGTAACGATTGTACTAGGAATGCGCATGATGGGCGCGATGCTTATTTCGGCGCTTATTATTTTCCCCGCGCTCACGTCAATGCGCGTTTTCAAACAATTTAGAACGGTAACGTTCAGTTCGGTTATTATTTCTGTAGTTTGTTTTTTTATTGGTATTGTTATTTCATATCTTTACGCGGTGCCGGCGGGCGCAAGCGTTGTGATTGTTAATATAAGCATGTTTATTGTTTTTTGGATAATAAAAACACTGCGCCCCTATGTATGCAAAAAATGAACGGCTGCTGCCGCCGTGTATCGTTCCGTGTTATGAGAACTACGGAAGAGAACGGCGGCAGCCGGAAACATAATTTACTCGTGGGAAGGGTTTTTTTTGATTTTGATGAGGGCTTCCCATACGGCATCGCGGACATTTTCGGCATATACCTTGTCGTTCATTGCCTCTTGAGCGTACAAAGTTCCCAAAATAGAACACCGGTAGAGCGGCCGTACATTGTTGAGCGCCATTGCCGCCATATCAACAATGCAGTCATTGCAACGGCATATTTCGCCCTTAATGGCGTTGATTTGGCGTTCAAGTTCGGCAAGTACATGCCCTTCAGATTCGTTGCGTAAATTTTCAAAATCATACTTTGATAACAATTCCATATAATCTCCATACTAATTTAATTTTGCGGATAAGCCGGAGTCATAAACTTAGTAAATTGACTTCTAAATATAAGTTTACATTCACCGACCGCTCCGTTACGGTTTTTGGCGATAATGAGTTCAGTTTCCTGTTCTTCAGGCGGAGGCTGCCCGTCTTGCGCTTTGTCGGCAGGCCTATCGCGGTGCAGGAACATAACGACATCCGCGTCTTGTTCTATCGAACCTGAACCACGCAATGAGTTAAGAGCCGGCCGGTTCCCTTCGGAAGGCCGGCCCACCTGCGAAAGCGCCACAACGGGTATATCCAACTTTTTGGCGAGACTCTTAAGTTCGCGGCTTACTTCAGAAACTGCTTCATAATCTTTTTGCCTATTATTATTTTCGGTAACAATGAGTTGTAAATAATCAATAAAAATAATGCCGATGTTTTTTTCGGCTTTTAGCCGCATCGCTGTTGAACAGAGGTCAAAGAGTTTCATATTCGGCTTGTCAATAATGTACAAAGGCATCTCGTAGAGCCGTCCCGCGGCGGCGGTAAGTTTAGCGTAATCCCCTGTTGAAATAAAGCCGGTTTTTATCAGTTTTGAATCGATGCATGCTTCCGATGACAGTATACGCATAGCAAGCGCCATATCGGACATTTCCAGCGAGAAGAATGCCGCCGGAGCCTGCGCTTTGTATGCCGCATGGGTTGCCATATTGAGCGCCAGCGCGGTTTTCCCCATTGACGGGCGCGCGCCGATGACAATCATTTCAGAGTTTTGAAAACCGAGCGTATACTTAGTATCGAGTTCGTCAAAACCGGACGGAATTCCGGTTGCTTTGTTTTGGCGTCCCATAAAATTATGTATTTGCATTATTGCGTCATACAAAATTTCTTTTACCGGTTTGAATGACGCGGTCTGCCCCATTGTTACCAATTCAAAAATATTGTCCTGCGCGGCGGTCAAAATTTCTTTTGTTTCTTTTGAAGTATTATAGGCATCGGCTGTCATTTCAGATGCTAACCGGATAAGAGAACGGCGCATCGAACATTCTTTTACAATTTGCGTATAATGCTCGATATTGGCGCTGGAAGGAACAACATTGGTAAGCGATGAGATATACGGTTCTCCGCCGGCCGCGTTCAGTTTTCCGTTTTTGGTGAGTATATCAATAATGGTTATGATATCCGCCCTGCCGCCGGCATTGTCTAATTCACAGATAGCCTCGTAAACAATGCCATTGGCGGTGGTGTAAAAATCATCCGGCCTGAGATTGAATTTGGCTTTGGTTACGGCTTCTTTATCCAAGAGCATAGCGCCCAGCGCGGCGCATTCGGCTTCATCATTGTGGGGCGGTGTTTTATCGTTAAGGCTTAAAGACGGCATTTTATATCCTAGGGCAAAGCGGCATTGTTCTGATGAGCCGCGTCTTTTTCGGCCTCATTGCTCATAAAGCGGTCGTATAAATCATCGCCGACACATTCACGGGCATAGCGGCACCATTTTATACAACTTTTTGTATCATTAAAAGCGACAAAACCGCAGCGGTCGCAGGTACCTTTCATATCTATTGAAAATAAATCGATTTCATTGCCGCACACGGGGCATATTTTTGTTGTAAGGGTGGGCGTTCTTATATTTTCCGAACCCGGGCAGCGGTAGGTCATTGCGCGGCCTCCTCGCATAGTTCGCCATGTATTGACAAGGTGAGTGTTTGGAAGGGAATGGATGCTTTTGTTTTTTCAAGTGCCTTTTGGATGAACCATGGTATTCCGCCGCAACAGGGGACTTCCATACGGAGCGCGGTAATAGAACGGGGCGTGTTTTGGATAATTATTTCCGCTATCTTTTCACTGTAGTCTATGTCGTCAAGTTTGGGGCAGCCTATCAGCACCGCTTTGCGCGCCGCCTGCTTTGCATAGATGAAAGGGGCCGCAAAAGCGGCGCAATCCGCGCTTATGACGATATCCGCATTTGTCAATCGGGGGGACGCGGGCTGGGTCAATTTTAACTGTAACGGCCAATTTGCGGCGGCAGGCGGCGGCGCTGCATAAGGGGTCGTGTCCCGTTTTTCTATGATGAGGGCGCCTTCAGGACAGGCGGGAAGGCAGTTTCCAAGCCCGTCACAATAATCATCGCGTGTAAGAACCGCTTTGCCATTTTGTATGGCCAGAGCGCCTTCGTGGCAGGCAGAAACGCAGATACCGCATCCGCTGCATTTTTCTGTGTCAATAGTGACAATATTACGCACCATAATGACAGTATACCAAACGTTCGTAAAAATTGTCAATCAATGTATGCCGCATGCCGCAGGTCTTCCTCATAATTGATATTGTAAAAAATATCACGTTCTCCACCGGCCGCGTAGGCGGCTTCTTCCGGTGTAACGGCGATAAGCGGCATAGCGGAGAGCGCGGCCTGCGCTTTGTACTCGCCTGTGCGTAAATTCCGTTCAAGGATAGGCAGCGTATGTTTGTGGTAAAGCGCATTGAAAGGTTCTATAAAACCGTTTTCGCGCACTACGGCGCATACATCAAAAAAATTCCCGCCGGCCCGCCGGATAAGGTGTCTTATATAATTCAACGAAATAAAAGGCATATCGCAAGCGCAGACAAAAAGCCAATCACAGGCGCTTGCCGAAAGCGCGCTGTAGATTCCGGCAAGAGGGCCTGAACCAAGTATGTCGTTTACGCTGCGGGCTTTTTCATGAACAAAAGGATTGTTGGTTGATACAATGATTTCGTTAAAAATTTCCGCAAGCGTTTCAATTTGACGATTGATGATGTATTCCCCTTCGAAGAGCAGCCGTTTTTTGTCATAACCGATACGCCGGCCCATGCCGCCCGCTATGATTGCCGCTCCCCCTCCTGCCTGAAATTTATCCGACATACGATTCCGCCGCGGTAAAATTCAGGTAATCTTCCGGCGTATCAAAAGAAAGGCCGGGAAAACGGAGGCGTGTTTCAAGGTTGCCGTCTAAATCTATATCGATGTGGCGCTCATAGAGCCTGCCGCCGGAAAAGAAATCCTGAACGGCCATTTTTCCATTTACCAATTCCTGAGCGGAAAGTATTTGGCCGCCGTTCAATTCGATAAGCAAAATGCTTTCTTCAAAATTTCTTCCCCGTGTTTCAATCTCGCAGGCTTCCGCCCACAGGCTTTGCAGGGTCATATTGATGTTTTTTTTGTCGAGCATCACCGGGAAGGGCAGCCCGAAGGGGCCGGCAAATTGTTCAAATTCAACCGGTTTGTGAAAAAAAGAATTGGGCGGGAAGCGATAAATAAGATTAGACGCATGGATTTCTTCTATCGCCGGATAGGTCGAATAGTAAATGACCAATTTTTCGCGGTTGCTTATTGACGCGCCTGAATTTCTTTCAACAAAAAAGCGGCCGGCTGTTTCAGCGGGCGCGCCCTGTGTATTGGCGGGGAAAAAAGGCTGCCAAACAATCGCCGGCACACCGTCATTCATTGTCATGGTAACATCGGCAAGCCCGTCCTGTGTAGTATCCAAAGTGAATGTTTGCAGTTGCCCGTTTTGGTACACGGCAAGCGCTTCGGCAAATCCGTCGCCGTCATAATCTTCACTGATAACGCCGGTATATGCGTTTATGATTTCGTTAAATGCGGCGCGGGAATCATCGGTTCTAAAAAGGCTGTATACTGTGCGGATAAGCGCGGCATCAAGGCTGTATTCCCGTGCCAGATGTTCCAGGGCGCGTTTTTCATCAATGACTCCGTACGTAAGCAGCGCCGGCACTGCCGCCACTGTAACGTCGCCGTTTTTTTCCGCATACCATGTGAGAAGCGTATTGCGCGCCTCGTCCGCGCCGGTAAAAAAGGGCGCAGCCATGTAAGCAAGGCTGCTGTCTTTTTCGAGCAGCGCCGGCAGGCGTTTAAGGAGCCCCGCTATAAAATCCGTATCTACCGAGGTATCTTTGCGCGGCTTGCCGTTTGCCCCATCATGCCGGTCATCGGGTTTTGTTTTTTCCGCCCAGAGAAAAGCTATGCGGGCAAAATCAGGATTGGATTGGTAGCGCCGGTTTGCTTGTATCAGTTCGCGCCGGAAGGCGGTTTGCGCGTACTGGTCGGTTTTTGCCGCTCCTTGCAGGGCCGAAATGCGGAGCAAAGCGGTTTTTTGGTTTTCGGTACAGTGTTTTAAGTCGCGGAGAGCGCCGTTATAATCGCGCAAACGTATTTCTATTTCCGCCGCAAGCAGCCGGGCATCTTCGCTGTTCCAGCGTGTCCAATGGTCTGTTTCCAGCGCTGTTCTGAGCGCCCCTAACACCTCAAAAGCGCTTTCATCGGTTTTGTGCCGCGCTATGGCAAGTAGATAGGAAAGGTCGGATAGTTCACTTGCAAAATCCTGCGCCCGTTCCAAAAAGAGCAGCGCTTTTGCATAATCTCCAGAGGCTACTGTTTTTGCCGCCCATTCAAGGTATTTTTCAGCGACTGCCGGCGTGGCATCATCTTCAGGCGCGTTTGCGGCCGGCACGGCTTCCAAAACCGCGCCATTCAGCGCAAACAGAACACAGGCGCAGCAAGCCGTCCGCAAAACGAAGGTCATACTCTAATTATCGGCATCTAGGGAAACGCTGATTAATCCTCACGAACTGCCCCCTCTACCACCGCCTACTCACCACCCACCACCCACTACCCACTACCCACTACCCACTATCCACACAAAATCGCTTGACATTTTTTTCAAAGTGCAGTATAGTAGAGGGAAAGGCTGGCAATACTTCCCAGTTTGGGGAGCGGCCTTAGAATTACTTACATAGAGGAGACAAAGAAGATGAAGAAGCAGAAGAA
>JAIRPM010000078.1 GCA_031257075.1 Spirochaetaceae bacterium | reverse complement strand
CCGCGCGGGATTGCGTTCAAGCACCTCGCGCTCGGCTTGCAAGACTGCTTTGGCGACACGGGCGGCTATGACGAGCTGCTCGCCGCTTACGGCCTTGACGCGAACGGCATCGAACAGGCTGTTCGAAAATTTATGTAAGAAAGCGATGATTTATTCAATGGAGAATAAATCATCGTTACTTTAATACAAGCCATTTTTCGTAAGTCTTTGATTTACGAAAAATGGCAGAAGGGAACCGCTGATTAGCGTCAAGTTAATCAGCGGTTCCCTAAGGAGTATAATGATGAACACAAAAGAAAAGGCGCAGGAATTATTGCGCGCGTGGAAGCCCGGATATATTTTTGGGCTTGATGTGCTGCCCCAACTGGAGGGCGCGGCGAAAAAATTCGGAAAGAAGGCACTTGTTATATCCGGCGTAAGCGCCCATTGGGCAGACCTTAACAAGAGCCTTCTCGATATTCTGAAAAAAGCCGGTGTGGAAGTTGCTGCGGGAGGTATTGTGCCGGGCGCAAAACCTAACGCTCCCCGCGAAGATGTGTACCGGCTGGAAACGTATATTCTGCACCACAAGCCGGATTTCGTTGTCGTGGCGGGCGGCGGTTCCGGTATCGACTGCGTAAAGGGCGCGATAGCGCTTGCCGCATCTGGCGGCGCGGTAACACCCGAAATCGACTCGTATTTCGGCATGGGCGCTGTGTCAGCCGCTTACCAGAAGAGTGGTAAAAAAGGCATTCCGCTTGTTGCCGTACAAACCTCGGCAAGTTCGGGCGCGCATCTTACCAAATACGCGAATATCACCGACATCGCCGCCGGGCAGAAAAAACTCATTGTGGACGAAGCGGTCGTTCCGGCGCTTCCCGTTTTCGATTACGCGCTAACCTGTTCTATGCCGCTGCCGCTTACGCTGGATGGAATCTTTGACGGTATTGCCCATGTGTTCGAAGTGTTTTGTGGCGCGAAAGAAGGCGCGGCTTTTGACAAGGCGGCGGAATTGGCCGTTACCGCGATAGATCTTGTTTTAGAAAACGCGCCCGTGCTTGTAAAAGAGCCGCACAACCGCGCGGCGCGGGAGGCTGCCGGCCTTGCCACCGACCTTGGCGGTTATGCGATAATGATAGGCGGGACTTCCGGGGCGCACCTTACCAGTTTTTCGCTTGTCGATGTGGCGGCACACGGCACAGCCTGTGGCATCATGAATCCGTATTATGCCGTGTTTTACAGCAAGGCGATTCAAAAACAGCTTAAAATAACGGGCGCGGTTTTTGCCAAACATGGATTTATTTCAGAAAACCTTGATTCGCTTTCCGGCCGCACTCTGGGCGAAGCAGTCGCAAGAGGAATGATGAAATTTGCGCAATCAATAGGAGCGCCTGTCAAACTGAGCGATTTGAAAGGGTTTAGCGAAACGCACATCAAACGCGCGCTTAACGCGGCAAAAGACCCAACGCTGGAATCGAAACTTAAAAACATGCCCGTGCCGCTTACCCCCGCGCTTGCCGGTGCCTATATGGAACCGGTGCTTCGCGCTGCTGCTGCGGGCGATTTAGCGCTTGTAAAAGAAATGGCGTAAAGCGCCGCCGCCTGCAGTCTATGGATGCCGGCGGAAACTGGGGCAACGCTGATTAGAGCCAATTTAATCAGCGTTGCCCGAGGGTAAAAACAAATTTGTGTTTAAAGCCTGGGCGAGGTCTAGAAGAGCAAGTTTGTAATTTAATTCTTCTACGAGCAAATTCTGGCGGGCACTGGCAAGGGACTGGCGGTCGTCTTCCACTGTCCGGGATGCGGCGGCACCGTCTCTGAACGCGCGGACACTCATTTCATAGGTACGCCCGGCAATTTGCGCGCTTTTTCGCGCCATTGTTATCGTTTCCCACGATGTGGTAAGAGTTTCGCAAAAGGAACGGATAGAACGCCGCGCTTCGCTTTCCGTATTTGACAAATCAAGTTTTGCCTTCTGTAAATCGGCTTCGGCTGACCATTCTTGCTGATTTGCGGCTGTGCCGGGTATCCAACTGTCTAGAGGCACGCTTACACTCAGCGAAAAATCAAGGCTGTCGCTGTAACCGCTTTCAGGTTTGCCGGAATACCGTGAGGATAGGCTTAAAGAAGGCGCTTTGTTTTGCATTCTGCGAACGGCAAGATTCAGTTGGGCTTTTTCTACAGCCTGCCTTGCCGCCGCAATGTCGGGGCGCGAAGGAAGAAAACGGGCAATAAGTTCTTCGGCATCCAGGTCATACTGTTCTATCGCTATTTCGCCTTCCAGTTTTATTTCGATACCTGCTGCCGGAATCGCGTCATCCTGCCCTATGCTCACAATAAATGTGTCAACATCTTGACGGTATGCGGATTCAGCGCGGCGCAATTCGTAAAGCGCCTGCTGAACAGAAAGTTGCGAGCGGCTGTAATTCAATTCATTCATAAGGCCGTTATTGTAACTTACAAGCGCCAATGCCGCTTCGCGTTCAGCCTGACTATGACGCTCGCGGAGAATGAGAATATTTTGCTTACCGGCTATAAGCCGGTAAAAAGATTTGCTTACGGAAATTTCAATCTGTTTTTTGCTGTTTTCATAGTTCAAAAGGCCGCTTTGGTAGGCAAGGCGGACAAGGCTCATAGAAGCCGGTATCGCGGCGGAAAGTTGCAGGCTAAGTCCCGCCTGAATGCCCCATGAAGGAGATGGTTCTTTCACGGCAGGTTTTGCGATGCCGAAAGAACCATAGGAAGCGGAAGCGCCAAGGCTTATAGATGGAAAAAACTGAGCGTACAAATAATTTTGCGCTCTCCGTGCCGCAGCAAGGTCGATTTCGCTTTTCTTGAGCGTAAGGTTGGCGTTTTCCGCCATACTCAACGCATCGCGCAAGGTAATTACTTTTATTTCCCGTTCAGCGCCGCCGGTTTTTTGGGCGGCAAGATGCATGGGAATTAACAAAAAAGGCGCAAACAATATCCATTTCACATACATGAAACACTGTGTATACGCTTTTGTTACAAATTTATTTGCCCGCATAGTAGCCGATACTTATTCCCGCCCCTTTTAGCGTCCATGAACGCAGATAATCTTGAGAACGCAAATCCAATTTCAGATACATTCCAAAACGTTTCCCGCCAAAAATAAATTCAAAACTGTTCCGGGCAAAGCCATCGCGCAGCCCGGTAAAGAACGTCAAACGGAAAAAATTCGTAAACATATACGATGTTTCAAGCCCCGCGTTGATATAAATTTGTTCGCCTGGGGTAAGAAAAACACAGCCAAAGTTCGGGCGCAGGTACCAGCGGTCGCTGCCAAATGGCCGGTAGAGCAGATAAAGCCCTGTGGTAAGCGGCCTGAACACCCAAAAATTTTTTGTATGGTAAAACTGGTCAAGCGCCGGAATGTTAAAGTCAAAATTTTCCATAGATATGCCGCCGGTTTTTACGATTATGCCTTCAAAGCCGATTTCACCAACATTGGAAAGCACCGAAGGCATAAGGGGCAAATGCAATAGTTCCAGCCCTATGTCAAGAATGTTAAATAGAGGGCGTTCAATAATTAAATCAGCGTCTATGCCGCCGAAATTAGTGATTTGAAAACCGTCAGAAAAACTAAATGGAATATATACGTTTGCGCCGCCTTTTAATTCCGCCTGAAAATTATTCTGCGCGGTAATCTGTAGTTTTTGTTCGCTTTTTGGAATGTAAAAAAGCGGAATATACCATGACGGCCTGAGTGTTACATAATAGTCCCTAAAAAACTGGCGTTTCCATTCAAACGAAACAATCTCTGTAAAGAGCGCTCCGGAAATTATTATTGCGGGAGTAATATTATGGTTTTCAATATTTCCTTTTGCGAAAAAGTTAATAAAATCATCAGATATATTTATATCAATCCGTGATGAAATATTAAAAAGTGAAAATCCGAAACTGCGGTTAAGAGGCTTTTTCATTTTGATATATACAGGCTGATATTCCATTTCTGCGCCGATATTGATGCCTTTAGGATATGCTCCGCTGAATGTTCCAATCAATTCATTCATGTTGATATGAATATTTGTGTTTTTTTTGAATACATCCAAAAGTCCGAGATAGAAATCCCATCCGAAACCGGCGGAAATGTGTCCGCCAACTTCAAAATCGCGGGCAGGAATGTGGTGAGTAGTGTTATCAGGCGTATAAAGCCAGTAATTCTGTACAGAAAGCCAGAAGCGAGCCCATTTTTCTGCGCGGCTTGTTTCCGCGTCTGACGGGTGAAAACCTTGAGCGAAAGCGGCCTCCAAGCGCAAAAAAAACGCAACCGTGGCAATAATCCTGAGGCTTGCCCGCCGGCGCGCCGCGCGCCTGTTCTTTTTACGCGGAAAGGCTGCGTTTGGAACGCAGCCTTTCCGCAATTTCACTAAAATCCGAATTGGCTGTTTTTTCAATGAGATATCCTGCTAAAGAGCCGTCATATATATAATCGTATTTTTTTAATTCTTCCATTACGGTATCTATTGCTGGTATGTCGTATTCTTCACAGGCCCGCGCAAGTTTTTCCAGCATATCTTCGGGGATATAGTCTTTTACGGGGCGGCTGTGTTCACTGTTTTCCTGGATAAACAGCCCAAGCGCGTCAATCAGAATGCAGGCCTGTTCGACGAAACTGTTAGTATGCGCGATAATGTATTCTTTATTGCCGGCTTTGGCTTTTTTTTCAAGTTCAGCGGCGCGTTTTGCGAGTTTATCCGCAAAAATATTCCGCGCCGCGCCTTTTATTCCATGCGCGTTTATTCTAAATGAATTAAAATCATATTCCGTACCATATTCCATATTCTGTTTTAGCGCGCCCAGCATAATCAATAACGGCGGAATATTAACGGTAAATGATTCAATTACCGGCAGATATCTTTTTAGGCCTTCAAAATAACTTATTCCTTTGGATATATCAACATCTTCCAGTCCTTCATTTATGCGTATCAGCGCGCTCCCGGCGGACTGCTGTTTTGGTTCTTCCTTTCTATATTCTTTGCTGTCAGATTCATGCGCAGAATTGAAATTTTCTTTTTGTACATGAATTTTTAATATATCATAAAGTTCAGAAGGGTCAACCGGTTTTGACAAATAGCCGGTAAAGCCGTTTTCGTTAAACATGCCTGAAAATTCATTTTTCGCGCTGCCGGTCATAATAATAATAGGAAGGGCGCGCCCGTATACAGAATTTAACGCTGCCCGTATGGCGCGCATTGTTTCTATGCCGTCAATGCCGTCCATAAGGTGGTCAATAAAAACGGCGTCATATTTTGGGATGCTTCCTGAGTCTGATTTTTTTACAAGTTCTATCGCTTCATGTCCGTTGTTTACGCAGTCTACGTTTATGTTGTACTGTTCCAAAAGCCCGCGCGCAACATCAAGGTTTGTTTCAACATCATCTACAACGAGGACGCGGGCGTAAGGCATAAGTTTTGTTTGGAGGTGTTTTTGCGTATTGGGGGTATACTTAAAACTGGAAATGCGAAGCGCGGTTTCTGTTCCGATTTTTTCACTGCCGCAGATGCGCTGCGGTATTACCGCCTGAAATGAACTGCCCTGTCCATAAACGCTCTCCAGCGTAATCGTACCGCGCATAAGTTCGACCAGTTGGCGCGTTATTGCAAGGCCGAGGCCAGTGCCTTCAATGTGCTGATTTTTTTGCAGATCAGTTTGTATATATTTTTCAAATATTTTATCATGGTCTTCAGGTTTTATGCCTGTACCGGTATCTTTTACGGTTAGAATAAGCATGCCTTCGCTGTTTAATTCGATTTTTGAATCAGTTTCTATTCCAAGAAGTTCTTTTAATTTAATTTTTTTGTTTTGCCAAAATACAGAAAAGAGGATGCTGCCTTTTTGGGTATATTTTATCGCGTTCGATAATAAATTATTCAATATCTGCAAGATGCGCGTGTCATCGCCGTAAAGCTCAGCGGGAAGCGCCGGGTCTATTTCTACTTTAAATTCAACAGGCTTGTTTTTTATGCGTACTTTATTGACTTCGACAGCTTGGCTTATCATTTCGGAAACGTTATATTCGCTTTCAATAATTTCAAATTTACCGGCTTCCATTTTCGAGGTGTCAAGAACATCATTTGTCAGATTGAGAAGAGTACGGCTGGATGAATAAATTTTGTATATATTGTTTTTTGTTTCTTCCGGCAGCGATTGATTTTGCAATTCAATATTGGCAAGGCCTAACACCGCGTTAAGAGGGGTGCGTATTTCATGGCTTAACATCGCAAAAAATGAATGTTCAGCGGCGCGGCTGGATTCGGCGTTGACATGTCTTTCAAGCGCTGCTGCAATAAAATTAAAGTTGTGAAAAAGTTCGCCCAATTCATTATTGCCCGCATACCGCGCGCGAGCTTTATAGTTGCCGTTTTGAATTGTTTTCATTACCGAGACAAGTTTTTGTATGCTGATAGTAATGTTAGAAAGCGTAAGCATCATAAGCAGCGCGATGCTTAATACCGCTACGCTCATTGATTCAAAAATGACGCGCTTTTCCCGCGCCGCCGCCGCCTTTATGCCGCGCATGTCGGCGGCTGTTTCAAAAACTGAAGTCAGGCCGCCTGTACTGTTAAAAAGCGGGAAAAGCGCGTATGCCATACTGCCGCCGGAATCCTCACGTATGCCGGTAACCGGTTTGCCCGCGGCGAGCGCCGCGTAGTCCGTGCTGTTAATTGTTCCGGCAAGCATGAAAAGCCCTTCGGCGCCGTTGGAAAGGGCTATGCAATAGAGCATGGCGCGCGTTTCATCGCGCTGGTAGCGCCCCCAGTGCCCGGATTCTACCAGTTTGTATACGCCGGCCCTGCGGTTTTTATTCCAGTCGCCGGTATTATCCATAACGGCGCGCCGAAGCCCGGCGTATATTTGGCTGTAAGCATGTGTTTCATAATCGTGTACATCGTTTATTAATTCGATTTCAGCCACATTGACGCAGGCTTGCGCATGTACTCCATACGATAATAATTCATTGACAAGGCGTGTCTTTTCTCGTGCTTCGAAAGGCTTGTATATAATATTATAGAGCAGCAGAAAAATCACGGCGGATAAAGGAATAATCAAAACTAACTGATAAATATAAAGGGAAATGTAACGGTGTTTAATATAATAAATATAATAGTACAAATAAACAATAAAAAGCGCTATTGCTGATATCAGTGTTATATAAGCGGTAATCATGCGGATAATTTCCGGCGTGGAATAGCGCATCTCACGCGGAAAAACTGCCGTGTTCCCGTTTTCTTTGAGCCATGGAATGCCGCCGGTTATACCGGCAGATGGCGCGTCTTTATCGTCTAGTCCGGCGGCAAGCAGAAAAAAATCATTTTGATTGAGCCATGAAAAAGAAGTTATAAGCAATGGTGAGGCCACATTCATTCCCGCGTTTTCAACTTGATATACGTTTCCTGACCGGGCTAAATAGTAAAAATTCTGTAAATCTTTGACATATACTTTTTGTGTATAAAAGGGGACGTTAGGTTCTAAAATATAACGGTCATGTTTTAATTCGCCCGTATGCGTATTATACACAAATAGGCGCGTCCATTCTTTTTCAGTTTTTGAAAATTTAAGCAGGCCGTCTTTGTAATAAAGGCTGTTATACTGCGCATAAGCGCGCGGCTGGTTTGATGCCGCTGGAGCATATTCTTCGGAATAAATTTGTTCAGTTTTTTTGCTCTGTAAATTTATTTTTACGATGCTGTCGCTTTGAGTCAACTGTGAATCCGGATACAATTTTTGAATGTACACATAGGCATTCCCGTTGCCGTCAGCGGCAATTTCTTTTGCCTGAGAGAACGATTCGCTGTTAATAATTTTTATTTGTTTTTTTATGATGCCGTTCCGCATAACATGTACAATATTGGTTCCGGCTTTATCCAGCGCGTAAATTCCTCCGCCGGCGGGACAAACAGCGGCCGGCATCTGCCAGTTTACGCTGAAACGCGGCGCCGGCTTAAAAAATACATCTACATTCAGAAGGGTATAACAAACCGCCGCCGCGCAAATGATGAGGATATTTCGCAGAAATATTTTTAAATGCCCTGGTTTTTTGTGTTTGGATTTCATGTACAAGTATGTATCTTTTCTGATATAGCGGCGAACTCATAATTATCAACTTGTTCGCGGATAAACTCAACGATGCTGCCGCCTTCCGCATACTCATATTTTTCCAGTTCTTGTATTGTTGAATCGATAGCGACAACATCATAATTGTCGCAGGCATCCGCCAAACGTTTTAAGAGGGTGATATCGGGTTTCTCGCGCTGTTCTTTGTGTACAGTTTCTGTCTGAGATACGGCTTCACGCAGGCGCGCGACAAGATTCTCGATTTCCGTGATAAAGGCTGTGTTTTTTTCCAGAACGAGGTCTTTATTGCCTGATTTAGCCGCTTTTTCAAGTTCTTCGGCCATATTCCCGACAAGTTCCCCGCCTATGGCGCGCGCCGAACCTTTTATGCCATGCACCAGAATAGAGTAGTCGCTTCCTCCGCCGGCCGCCGGGTTTATTCCTGAGGCCATTATCGCTTTGATTTTTTCAACGATGTTGGGGGTGTTTTGCGTGAATGATTGTAAAATATTTTTATACATATCAATACTGCCAAAACGTTTGATGCCATCAGCAAAATCCATTCCGTTAATATTTAAATTGCTGAATATAGTATCTTCTTCGTATAAATCAAGTTGAATCGGCGCTGTGCGGTAGCGGCCAAGTTTTTCCATTTCTTTGTCCAGCCGTTCAATGTCGAGCGGTTTGGCAAGATAGGCGTTAAGGCCGGCTTCAATAAACATTTTTTCGCTTTCCGCCATAGTGTTTGCAGTAAGCGCGATAATCGGAATAGTGCGCGCGTAGTTTGTATCAAGTTTGCGGATAAGCGCGGTAGCTTCAATGCCGTTCATTTCCGGCATCATGTGGTCCATGAAAATAACATCGTAGCGCGGTTCTTGTTTTTCTATCGCTTTTACGGCATCCGCGCCGGAAAGCACGCCGTCAACATCCATGTTGTACAAAGATATCATGCCTTTGACAACATCAATATTGGTTTCGATATCATCAACTACAAGCACCCGTCCCCGCCGGCTGCCTGTTTCCTGCCGGTATTCAATGTCGTCACAAGAAACAGGCCGGAGCGAACGCAGCCGGGCAAGCGTTTCCGCGCTGATGTTGCCGCCATTGCCAAATCTCTGCGGCACTTGAAAACTAAACTTTGAGCCTTTGCCAAAACCGCTTTCGCATGTAATAGTCCCGCCCATTAGTGTCGCGAGGCGTTTTGATACGGCAAGCCCCAGCCCTATGCCTTCGGCTTTGCGCTGGATGCCGCTGTCTATCTGCCTGAAATCCCTGAAAATATTGTTTATATCGCTTTCTTTTATGCCTATGCCGCTGTCGAAAATGTCAAATGTTATGAACGCGCCGTTACCTAGTTTGAACATTGCCAGTTCAAGTTTGACAAAGCCTTTTTCGGTAAATTTGAACGCGTTGGAAAGAATGTTGTCAAGAATTTGTTTTATACGCACTGAATCGCCGTAAAGCACGGCAGGAATGTTATCGCTGATTTCGACAGTAAATTCTATGCCGCGTTCTTTGCCGGCATCACGGTAAGTCTGTATCAAATCATTGAGCATAGAAGCGAGGTCATAATTACAGAGATTGAGTTCAAGGTTGCCCATATCGATTTTGGATATATCAAGTATACCGTTTACTATTGACAGTAAATTTTTGCCGGATTCTTTAATTTTTTTCAGCGCGCTGACTGTCTCATCGCTCAAGACAAGCCTGTTTGAAAGATAATTTTGTAACTGTACTTCGGTAAAGCCTAGTATCGCGTTCAGGGGGGTGCGCATTTCGTGGCTTGCTATCGCAAGGAATTCTACTTTGGAACGCGAAGAATCTTCCGCTTTTATTTTTGCGGAAATTTCGTTTTGAAGCAGGCGTATCATTTGCGCTATTTCATCATTGCCTTCTACTTTTATTTCTTTGATGTGGATGCCGGTTGATAGTGCCGTTAGAATATCCAGCGCTTTACGCACCGGCACAGTTATCAGATTCGTTACCACAATAGAAAGGAGTATGGCTATACTTATACCCGCAAAGATAAAGCATAGCATTTGCAGTTGGGTGTCCGCGCTCAGGCGGGAATTTTCCCCGATAACTTCTTCTATGCGTTCAAGGTTGCGCCGGCGCAGGTTTTCAAGGGCATCGTTAAACGCATTTGAAACCGGTTCGGTACGGTCTTGCAGGGCGGCAAATTCGGTGTATGTCTCATCCAGCGGCCTGCCCGGTTTTGCGTCTATGAGCATGGCGATATACTGGTCGAGCATTGTATGCGCTATACGCCAGAACCCGTACTCGTTTTGCAGTATTTCAAACAGGGCAATACCTTCGGTGGTAGTAAAGGGGATTTCTCCCATCGCTTCCCATGTTTTGTCGATATTAGCGAAAATTCTAACCCGTTGCTGCCGGACGTTTTCTAAACGGTCAATATAGTCTATCTTGTCCTGCGAATAAAGCGCCTGAATGATGGTAAGTTGGGCGCGAAGCCGGAGGCTGTTGAGGTCTTCCAATGCTGAAGAACGGGGCTGGTGAATTTTTCCCATCGCGTTAAGCGATTTATTGAGCGTCTGAACGCTCACAAGTCCAATAATACCGATAATAAGCGTTACTATCGTTCCTAAAAGAAATCCCGCGGCAATTTTTTGACCAACCGTGCCGCCTCTTTTTTTCTCCATGCTTTTGCGTACATCTCCCAGTCTTCAGTATACTTTGTTTTCAAGAAAACGTAAATATCCGTCTTTGTGCGGCGTATTAAAAAAAGACCTGCTGAATGCCCCGTCAGAGCGGCGCGGATTTTCGCTGATTGAGGAAAATACCGCAAATCACGCGATTGAAGCGGCCGGTGAAGGCGGATTGTTTTTTATCAGTGCCCGTTTGTCCCCTTGCCGCTGTGTCAGCCCCTGCGAATCCAAAAAATCAAGCATAGAAAGGGCCAGTTTGCGATTCACGCCCGCGGCATCGCGCAGTCCGGCAACCGTTATCCCGTCCGCCATCGTAGAAAGCAGAGCAAGCAGTTTGTCCTTTGTTTCGCGGGAAAAGAGGAAAACGCCTTCTATAAGCCATAGTTCATCCCGTTCCCGCAAATAGGCCGCCGCTCGTTTTAAGCCGGCTAAATTGGCATTTAATTTTTCTTCGAGTTCTGACAGTTTCAAAAGGTTAAAACCGGCCGCTGCCGTCTCGGCTTTAACGCGTTCGGCCAGGGCGGTAAGTTTGCTGTCGGCGGATTGCTGAAAATCCGCGGAACGATAACAGGTTTTCCCCTGCGCGGCGGCCGGAACGATAATATTTCGCGTTACCAAAAGGTTTGCAAGGTCTTTGAAATCAAGGCTGGAAATACGGCCTGCCGCGCCGCGAACATTGTCCAGTGACGCATACAGTTTCGGCCCCTCCAGCCCAATCAGTTCGGGATATTGGGAATGAAAACGTTTGAGCGTCTTCCGCGCCGCCTGCGCGATGGTGTCAAACATTTCATTTGTAATAAAATTCCGTGATTTCCCGAATTCCAGCAGGCCGTATTTTTCCAGATTGCCGGTGAGTTCATCCAGTATTCCGGCAAAGCCCGTTTTGTCCATCTGCGAAAATTCGAACAAACCCTGCGCGGAAAGAATGCCCTGGTCGCGGATAAGCGCCGCAAGAAAATTGAGCGGGGTGAAATTTGACGCGAGTTCTTCAATAAGAGCCGCTTTTGCGGCGCGGTCGGCTTTGCCGCGCGCAATGCCCGCATTGGGTAACAGTATCCGCCCGCCTCCTACCGTTACCAGCGGGCTGTAGAGCCGTATTACAAAACGCTGCCCGGCGGCGGCCGGTATTTTCGAGTCGGTCAAAATTTGAACGGGGCCGCTTGTCCCCGGAAGATAGCCTTTGTTCCGTTCCTCTGGATTTAGCCTGAGAAGCGATATTCTGCCGGCAACATCCGCCGTGCCCGCATGAAGCCGTACCCGCTGCCAATGCATTATGCCTTCACGCGCGGCCGGCAGTATTTCAAGATGAGCGCTCAGGCAATCCGTAGCGGCAAATGCGTCCTTCGAGCAGACGGCATTTCCGCGTTCCAGCGATTCCGCCGGAATGGTAGAAAGATTGATTGCTGTCCGCTGCCCAGCCTCCACAGAAAGCACTTTGTTCCCATGGGTCTGAATAGAACGCACTCGTCCCGCAATGCCTGCGGGGAGTATAGTCACTTCATCCCCTTCGGCGATGCGCCCCTGATAAGCCGTTCCTGTTACCACGCTGCCGAACCCTTTTTTGCTAAAAACACGGTCAACCGGAAGGAAAAAAGCGCCGGTACCTTTGCGCGGCGGGACAGTGTCAAGAATTTTGCTGATTTCTGTAACAATATCCGAAAGCCCTTCGCCCGTTACTGTTGAAACCGGTATAACCGCCGCGTCATTGAGGCAGGTTCCGCGCATAAGGTCGCGGGCTTCCGCCATTGCGAGTTCAAGGGTTTCGCTGTCCGCCAAATCTTTTTTGGTAAGGGCGGCCAGCCCGCACCGGACACCGAGGAGATTTAGAATGTCGAGATGTTCACGGGTCTGGGGCATAACGCCTTCCGTTGCCGCTATAACAAGTATGGCCGCGTCCATGCCGGATGCGCCCGCCGCCATCTGCCGTATAAAACGCTCATGGCCTGGCACATCAACGATGCTCACAGTTTTGCCGTCCGGTAAATGCAGCGGGGCAAACCCTAGTTCGATGGTTATACCCCTGCGCTTTTCTTCGCCAAGACGGTCGCAGTCTACGCCGGTCAGCGCCTTAACCAGCGCGGTTTTGCCATGGTCAATATGCCCGGCGGTCCCTACTATAAAAGGATATTCCATAAACCCCCGCTTCTTACCCTGTATTTGCGCAATGAAATGAACAAATATACAACACCGATTAGAATTGTACCTTTTTTTAACAAAACCAACAAGATTTCCCGGTACGGGCACACCGGTTTTGTTTGACATTCGCGTTTTGGGTATACTAATAGCCATGTATAAAATTGCACCCGCCCTGGTTCTTTATGCGCTGCTTTTTTTGCCTGACCCCGGCGAATTCACTTTTTTGCTGGAGGCTCACACGACAGCGCCTATTAATTTTTCTTTTAACAGCACACTGCTGGAAATTGTTACTATCTATATTCCTCTGCTTGTTTTGATTTTTCATCCTGCGGTAAAAATGTTTTTATACGGCGCTGAAAAAATTCCTGTACCGCGCGCTCATTTGAACAGCGCGGTGCGTACGGCGGCGGACGCTTTTTTTACCCTGCTTGGCATCGCCGGAATAGCGGCCGCTGTGTCCTGTTTTTCCGAAACGCTAAAAATTCAGGGTGAGGAGAGCCTTTTTGTTGTTGAAGACGGCGCGGAGATCGTTGTTTACATAATGCTTGCGTGCGGCGCGGCAGTAGAAGAATCTTTTTTCCGGTATTTTATGATAAACAGTTTTGAGACTGCCGGCTTTTCTCTTTGGAGCGCTTCGCTTGTTCCGGTTGTTTTGTTTACGCTGCCTCATATATGGGAAGGTATCCCCGGACTGCTTATGGCATTTCTTGCCGGCCTTTTCTTTACCGCTGTCTATGAACGCCGCCGCGCCCTTCTTCCGCTTATACTGGCGCACGCTGTTTACAATATGGCCGCATTCAGCCTGTCTTTGTAAACAACGCCGCCGGTTGCCGGGATTATTCCCTGTTCCTGTTCACGCCGCGCTGCTATACGATATAATCCGGTCAATGCGCCGTATTTTGCGGCACAAAGTAACACTTTGGAGGAAATATGAATTTTTCAAAAAAAACAATGGCCGCCGCCGCGCTGGCGGCGGCGTTTGCTTTAACCGGCTGCGGGGGAAAACCCGCGCCGGCGGGGAGGCCGGCGGAAAATTCCGCGAGAAGCCTGCTGGAATTTAAAGACGTAGGTGATTTTAACAGCATTTTGAAGGACTACCCCAACGGTGTCCTTGCAAATGTAAACGGAGACGGGCTGCGGACACAGATAATAACGTTCCAGTTTTTAGATGGGAATA
>JAIRPM010000044.1 GCA_031257075.1 Spirochaetaceae bacterium | reverse complement strand
TAATGCTGCTGTTACTCCGCTAAAACCCCGCCATCCCGCGCAACTGGGGGGGGGGGGGGGGTAACATTAAATGCGGAAACAATCCGCCCCGTTTCTTTGTTCGTGTACTGCTTTTCCATAAAACACTCCTTGTCTTCGCGGCCCGGAACTCTCCCGGCCCGCCGCTTTTTCTTCCCGGCCTGTCCGCCGGAGGGAACCGCCCTAACAGGCCTTCCCCGGCAGCCCAATCCGCCGGCCACCGCCGCCGAACCAAGCCACACTCACAGTATACCGCACTTTGAAAAAAAAGGCAAGCGGTTTGTGTGGTGGGTGGTGCGTAGTGGGTAGTGGGTAGTGAGTAGTGGGTGGTCAGGGGGCGGCGAGCGAGGTGAGAACGGCGGGGCAGGGGCGGTAGCGGTGGTGGGGTGAGGGTGGTGGGTGGCAGGGGAGGTAGCGGTGGTAGGGTGAGGGTGGTGGGCGAGGTGAGGGCGGCGAGCAGGGGGCGGTAGCGGTGGTGGGGGTGAGGGTGGCGGGCGGCAGGGGGCGGCTACTGACCGCCGACTGCTGACTGCCGACTGCCGGCGAATGCGTTTTAAGCGCCGGGTGGTAACTGTGTTTGGCAGCGGCCGCCCGTGCGGTAAAGCGCGTCAACTGCGAAAATATAGGCGGCAAGGGCGGCGGTGAAAAGTATGGGTTAAGAGTATACCGCGAAATTATACTCTGGTATAGACTAATTATTCATGGAAAGTACCATAAAACAAAGCATACGCTATCGGTGGGCAAGAGCGGCAAAAAAACCGCCGCTTAGTTTTACCGCGCTGGATTTTGAAACGGCAAGTTGTGAACGGAACTCCGTCTGCCAAGTGGGTTTGGTGTATGTGGAAAACGGCGTTGTCATGGAAGAATACTGCGCTCTCATCCGGCCGCCGGGCAATTACATACGCCGTGATTTTTCGGAAGAGATTCATGGCATTTACCCGGAACATACGGCGCATGCGCCGCTGTTTGCGGACAGTTGGCCGCGCTGGCGGCATTTTGTTGAAAACCGTATTATTGTCGCGCATAATATTCAATTTGATTTTGGCTGCCTCTACGCCTGCCTCAAAGAATTTTGCGGCATTGATTTTATGAGCAAAACCTACTGTACTATGAAAACATGGGCAGGCGCGTTTGAGCGTAAATCGCTGGCCGTCTGCTGCGAACGTACCGGTATACTCCTCGACCAGCACCACAACGCCCTCTCTGATGCCCGCGCCTGCGCCGCGCTCTTTCTCCGTGCTATCGCCGAAGGCCGTATATTGAAATAATGCCTATAATACAGTAAACTTAGGATAATTCTTAAAGGCGGGCGTAAGATGGTTAATCCATTCAAAAATATTAGTATCGGGAAAAAATTACTTATTCTTATCGGGGTGTTTATCACCGGTTATGCGGCTTTTACTGTTTATTCATTCAGCGTACTTAACACGCTGCGCATACAGGGGCGGCTGTACAATCAAATTATTATGAGCAAAGACCTCATCGCCGATGTGCTGCCTCCGCCGGAATACATTATCGAATCGTACCTTGATGTGCTTCAAATGACCGAAGAAAGCAATGCCGGCAATTTGGATGCTTTTATTGCGGAATTAAAACGCCTGAAAGACAACTATGACCAGCGTCATACGTTTTGGGAAGGTGAAAAATTATTGGAAGAAGGGGAAATGCGCGTGTCAATGCTGCGGAACGCTTACACGCCGGCTCTCAAATTCTACGATATTGTTTTTTCGCAATTTATTCCTGCCCTGCAAAGCGGCGATTATGAAACCGCCCGCCATCTTGCGCATGAAAAACTAAAAAAAAATTACTTTGAACATCGTAATGCCGTTGACCGTGTTGTGGAACTTGCCGAAGCGCACTACCAGGCTGTAGAAACGAATGCGGGCAAATCGCTTCGCAGCGGTACCGCCATACTAGGCGCTATAGCCTTTGCCATTATTGGGCTTGTTATCATTTTAAGTATTTCAATATTTGTTTCGGTAACGCATCCGTTGCGCGCTATGGTTATGGCGTTGAAAGGAGTCAGCGGGCGCGGCGGCGACCTGACGCTCCGTTTCAAAATTAAAACCCACGATGAAATCGGTGAAATGAGCAAAGGGGTGAACGCGATTTTTGATGGGATGCAGAGTATCGTCGTTAATATCCGCGACCGCGCCCGCGCTTTAAGTGAAAGCGGCGATGATTTAGCGCTTAATATAAGCCGCACCGCTTCCGCAACGCATGAAATCAGCGCGAATATCCAGACCTTAAACGGGCGCGTAACTACGCAGTCGGCGAGCATCTATAGTACGGCACAAGCTATAGAACACATTATGCAGACCATTGAACGGGTCAATCAGCATATCGAGGAGCAGTCGCAGAGCGTGAATGCGTCATCATCCGCTATCGAAGAGATGCTCGCTAGTATTGACAGCGTGGTAGCAACGCTGGAACAGAATGCCCGGAATGTGCAATCCCTTGACGCGGCCGCTTCCTTTAATAAAACTGCGCTTGCTTCAGTTGCCGCCGACATTCAGGAAATCGCAGCGCAATCCGAAGGGCTTTTTGAAATCAATGAACTTATGGACGGTATCGCAAGCCAGACAAATCTGCTGTCGATAAACGCGGCGATAGAAGCGGCGCATGCGGGTGAGGCCGGCAAAGGTTTCGCGGTTGTTGCCGGAGAAATTCGCAAACTTGCCGAATCGTCCAGCCAGCAGTCCAAGACTATCGCCGAAGTGCTGAAGAAAATTAAGATGTCTATTGATACAATAAGTACCTCAGCGCTTGAAGTGCAAAACCGTTTTGAGGCTATCGAAAGCAGTGTTCAGACCGTTATGGGGCAAGAACAGCTTATCCGTACAGCGATGAAAGAGCAGCATGCGGGAAGCGCCCAAATTTTGGAACTGGTAAGCCGACTCAAGGAACTGAGCGAACTGGTGCGGGGTAGTGCCACCGAAATGGAAGCCGAAGGCCGCGCCATAACAGGCGAGATCGAAAAACTTAACCGTATCGGCGATGAAATTTCCAGCGGCATGGATGAAATGGCTATCGGCGCTGAACAAATCGCGTCAACCGCGGCCAATGTCAGCCAAAAGAGCGCCGAAAATACAAGTACTATCGCCGCTCTTACCGGCACCGTGGCGCGGTTCAAAGTAGAATAACGGCGGCTCATTGCCTTGTAGTTCTCACTATAAAGATAATGCGTAAAAATGCCGATATTTCAGATAGGGAACTACTATAAAATGATACGGCGAAAACTATATTCCCTTGTCTTATTTGCCGGCCTTGCCGCTTCCCCTCTTACGGCAGGCGATGTTGCATCGTTTGTCGATTTAGGTTTTTCGGACGACGGCGGTACCTACATTTTTGCGCAGTATGGAGTGGAGGAAAAAACGCTCTACCCATGGGCAGACCTTTTTATTGTGAACGTTCCCAAAAATGACTTTGTTCCCAATGGGCGCTTCCGCTATACGCATAATATACCTATAGGCCCGGTTCAAGACGGTTCAGGCGCGCTTATGCATCTTATATCAAATAATGCTTCTATGACCAAACAATACCGCCTTGATTTTCTTACAAAAGGGATACCGCTCTTTTTATCATTGCAAAACGGCCAGAATCCCGCCGGTGAAACTATCGAATTCCGCGACTTCCGTCATGACCTTTTTTACCGTGCCGAACTTGTACCATCTTTTGATTATTCAAACGGGGGGCTGCGCTCATCATTCTATATAAATTTGCACCGCACGGACAAAAACGGCGCAACGCGCAGTTTTCGTGTAGGCACGCCTTCTGTCCGGCGGGATAAAATTACCAGTTATACCATAAAGCGCGTACTCATCAATCCCAAAAATACCGATATGATTTTTGTTATTGAAATGACACGCGAACGTTCCAAAAACGAAGGCGATGGCCCGGACATCCGCTATATGGTAGAGGCGCTCAAATTATAGAGCGTCTCTTAAAACGCGGCTAATGTTTAGACGCGCTTTTTACTTCTTTGGAAGAAAGCCGGGTTCCCCCTGCTTTTATTCCTTTGATGGCAAAAGCGCCCGCTTTGAAACTTTCTTCAAGAATTTTAAGGCGCGGTTTGGGTGCATATTTCAATGTAAATTCGAATTTGTCATAGGTGTCGATAAGGAGTACATTTGCGCCTTCGGGAACAAATGAGTATTCTTTGTTCATTATCCAGCCTTCAATAACGCAGCGTTTAATATAGGCGCATCCTGATTTTGTGTCCTTATAAACAATAGTGAACACTTTTTTGGCAAGTGTTTCTTTATCGGCAATGCCAACAAACCATGCATCCTCGCCTACAAATTCTTTTTCGTGTACATCTTTTACAAGCCATGTGCCATTTTTCTTTACAACAAGGACACGGTCAAATTGCGACATTGTACACACTGCTTTGCCGGCGACCGCTGTCCCCATATAACCGGTTGCCTTGTCATACTTCAATTCAATATTCTGCCGCGTTACTTCTTTTACGTTAATTTTTTCAAACGCGCCCACTTTAGTGCGGCGTGCGCCGCCGTTTCCAAATTCTGGCAATGCTTTTATTTTATTTATAACATCATTCAGGAATGATAACGCATAGCCTGTTATGTCTTTCAAGTATGCATTGATTTGCTTAATACGCGCTTTTATTTCTTCCATTTCGGCGCGGGCACGGTTTATATCGTACAATGATATACGGCGGATTGGAATTTTGAGCAGGTATTCAACGTCTTCGTTTGACACGCCGCGTGTCCCAACTTCTTTGCCAAACGGTATAAATCCCTTGATAACAGCATTTTGCACCGCTTCCGCCGTTTTTTGGGATTCGATGGCTTTGTAGATGCGTTCCTCGATAAAAATGCGTTCCAGAGTACGTAAATGCAGTTTTTCATTCAATGATTTTTTTTCTAATTCTAATTCTTTTGTAAGTATGACGGTGAGTTGTTTTGCATGATGTTTAATTATTTCAGTAACGCTCATCACAACCGGATAATTATTTTTTATAACTAAAAGATTTACAGAAATTGATTGTTCACATTCTGTCCATACATAGAGCGCATCTACTGTTTCTTCGGAATATACGCCGCGCGCAAGTTTTATTTCAATTTCTACTTTATCGGCGGTGTAATCATTTATTGATTGAATTTTTAGCCGGCCTGCTCGTACCGCGTTTTCGATGCTGGCTATAATGCTTTCTGTTGTTGACCCAAAAGGCAATTCACGTATGACAATACGCTTCGAATCGGACGTATCAAACTTCGCGCGCACAGTAACTTTGCCGTTGCCATCGCGGTAATCAGATATATCAACAAGGCCGCCGGTGGGAAAATCAGGATGGAGCGTAAACTTTTTGCCGCTGAGCGCCGCTTTTTCCGCTTCGAGTACTTCAAGTATATTATGCGGCAAAATTTTGGTTGACATACCCACCGCGATGCCTTCCGCGCCCATAACGAGTACGACAGGAATTTTTGCGGGAAAGAGTACCGGTTCTTTATTACGCCCATCGTACGAGTCAATATATTCGGTAAGTTTTGGATGATAAAAAATTTCTTTCGCAAGCGGCGTAGCGCGGCATTCAATGTAGCGGGGAGCGGACGCGCCGTCACCGGTGTAAATGTTGCCGAAATTTCCCTGCCGTTCAATGAAAAATTCTTTGTTAGCCAGCACAACCAGCGCATCGCCTATAGACGCATCGCCGTGGGGGTGATACTTCATACAATGTCCGACAACATTGGCAACCTTGTGAAACTTGCCGTCATCCATTTCAAAGAGCGAATGTAAGATACGCCGTTGTACGGGTTTAAGGCCGTCTTCCAAGTCGGGGATGGCGCGGTCGCGAATAACATAAGACGCATACTCCAAAAAATTCTTGTCGAAGAGGTTTTTGATAAAGGCCATGCCAAAAGCGTATCACAGATAATCCCGGATGATAAGGCTGTTTTTGCGAATGCCCCCACTCCCCACTGTCCGCCGCCCGCTGTTATAATCAAACTATGGCAAACAAATTCGCCCATTGGGCAGACGAAACGGCGGACAAAATTATCCGCGAAAAAGGCGAAAAAGAATTATATACCTGCGCGTCCGGTATAACACCATCCGGCACGGTGCATATCGGAAACTTCCGCGAAATTATCAGCGTGGAACTTGTCGTGCGGGCGCTCCGCGGACGGGGCAAAAATGTGCGCTTTATCTATTCATGGGACGATTACGATGTGTTCCGCAAGGTGCCGCTCAATATGCCCAAAGCGGACGAACTCGAAAAATACCTCCGCTTCCCGATAACTATGGTTCCCGACCCGTGGGAACGGGACGCCTCGTACGCCCGCCATCACGAAGTTGATGTAGAAAGCGCCCTTCCCGCCGTGGGGATAGCCCCCGAATACCTCTACCAGACCGAGCGCTACCGCGCCGGACTCTATGCCGAGGGTATCAAGAAAGCGCTGGAAAATAAGGCGCGGCTCAAAGAGATACTCGACAAATTCCGGGACGAGGAACATAAAATTCAGGGTGAATGGTGGCCCGTGAGCGTCTTTTGCTCCGCCTGTAACCGGGACGAAACCGAAGTTACAGGCTGGGACGGCGCATGGGGGCTTTCGTACCGTTGTGAACATTG
>JAIRPM010000023.1 GCA_031257075.1 Spirochaetaceae bacterium | reverse complement strand
GAGTTTGCACAGCTTGGCGACAATGCCAACAGAGATAAAGATTTTGCGCTTGGCGGCGACATTGACCTTTCAGATACCGGAACCGCATGGACAGGTCCCGATGGGTACATAGGCCATTTCTACGGCAACGGTTACACGATTAAAGGGCTTATGCTGGACGGGTCAACGCAGTCGGTAGGGCTTTTTAGAACACTTGGGGATGGCGCTATAGTTGAGAACTTTACGCTGGAAGTAAGCACCTTTAACGACCAGCCGGTTACCGTATCGCACGCCTTATTTATTGGCGGTTTGCTGGGGAGCATAAGTAACGCTAACGGCTCTATGACGATAAAAGGGGTTACCGTTAAAGGCGATATAAAAATAGGGGTGAAAACAACTGCCACTACGCTTGAGGTGGGCGGTTTGATAGGCGAATTGTCTCAATTCAAGGAGATACTCATTGAAAATTGTGTTTCCGAACTGAATATTACCGCCGATTTAGGAGATGCGCCAAAAAGTTATAGTGCTTTTGGCGGTTTTATGGGCAAAGAATGGAACTCAGGCGGTCAATGCAAACTTACCATACGAAATTCTTACGCGACAGGCAACATAAATGTTACCGGCAATTTTTCTAGCACCAACACTAATAATCATGTTTTTGCCGGCGGGTTCATAGGCGATGAGTGCAGCAATACTACTAATACAGAAATACTCATAGAACAATGCTATGCCGCGGGCAATATTTCTATAGCGTCGCTTCCAGAGACTACTGTACATAGTAACTATATGCGCGGAACGGGCGGTTTTATCGGCATGATTTGGAAACAGGGCAGCGGCACCAATAATGTAACAATTAAAAACAGCGCGGCGGTTGGAAGCTCTGTTATTCTTAATCCCTTATCTGGCGGCCATGCAACTGTTACCGACAGCAGCCGCTTTGCCGGTTATGCTCTCAATACCTACAACATCGTAACTTTTGAAAACAACATAGCCAACAGCGGAATGTTGGTAGGAGACGGCACATCGACACATAGCGACGACAGCACGGATGCGCAAGGCACAACCAAATGGGGCAGAGGCGTTGCCAACACAACAGCCGGCCTCAAAAATTCCACTACTTGGACGACCGCCGCTCCAACCGGCCTCGGTTGGAGCGCAGACACCTGGGACTTCTCCACAGTGCCCAGTCTGGGAAGGCCGTTATTGAAAAAATAGCGCGTGTGGGCTGCCGCCCGCCTTCGGCGGGCCGTTGCCGCGCAGGCGCGGGTGGCAAACTCAGGCATCCGGAAAAGCGCGGAGCGCTTTTCCGGATGAGCCGTCCGTTGCGCCGCCACCACCGGCAGCAGGCGGCGGCCACACCACCACCAGCCCGCCCACAGGCGGGCTCCACAACCAGCCGCCGTGGGCGGCCTGTTACAAAGATCTGTTTCCCAAGCCCGCCCGCTGCGCGAAGCGGACGGGGGCAGCCCTTCGGGCTGACGCAAACGCGCAAGCGATTGAAGCGGAATTTGCAAGCGAAGCGAAGCAAATTGGAGCGGAAAGCGCGGGCGCGGACGGCGGGATAAAACCCGCCTCACTTTTCTGCGTGCTGTCACCTTATCCTGCGCCAGCGCGTGCAACCGTGGTTATCTACGCCCTGCGGGCGCAACATTGGCGCGGTTTTTGCCGGAGGCGACCGCGTTTCGCGCGGCCTTATCGCCAGCCGCGGCCTGCGCAACATTGGCGCTTCTGCCGGCGGCGACCGCGCCTCAGTAGAGGCCGCAGGCCGCACGGCCGTTTCACGGCAGCGTCAGGCAGATGCCGGTGTGTTGCGTCCGAATCCGCACAAGTATACAGAATTTTAATCGCCGGCGGTCTTATGCGGCATTCAACCATGCGGCGGAAGCTTGGTTGCCAGCCGCGCGCCAACGACAGGTCGCCTCACAAGCCACGCGACTGGACGCCGCGCTCGCAGACGCGGCAAGGGCGGCTAATCGCCTGCGGCGCAGCAGCGCTGTTTTTGTTCATCTTCTTTTTTACGCAGAACATCAATCATACTGAATACGACATCCTGATTATCCCTTGATAAATCGTTGAACAGCGCGACAAGCCGTGTTGTCCGCTCGTCCTTTTCCTGATTTGTAAGCATTTCGCCCTTGCCGGTAAGGAGCCATTCTTCGTTCACCCCAAATTCCGAAACAATCAATTTTATCAAGCGCTCGTTGGACGGGCGGCGGTTTACCTCGATAGTTGAGATATAACCAACCGAAAGCGACAAAAGTTTGCAAAAATCCCGCTGATTTATACCGAGGTAAAGCCGTAATTTTTTTATACGCTGGTTTATAGCCGCTTCTTCCGCAGTCATTTCATTAAAAGTATACCCAAAACAAGCCTTTTTCAATAGCAAAACGGAAAATCTTAGATTTTTTTAACCTTTGCTTTCAGTTTAAACGACAGGGGCTTGTTGACAATTTTAAACGAGGGGGCTTGACAAAAATATCTATATTATGCAATTTTACTATAAATAGTATAACAAGAGGTGAGTTTTATGAGTGACCATGAGGCAAGGGTGAGAAAACTGGTAACGACCTTCAATACGCTGTCCAGTGAGGGCAAAAACGTTCTTCTTGAACAGGTAGAGGCGCTAAAATGTCCGGAATTGCTTTTAGGGGAAGCGCGCAGCAAAACCCAAAGCGCCGCCGCAGGCAGGCATTTTGAGCAGGTTTGGAGGCGCACTTCGTAATAAAACGCGATTACTCAGATGCCGTTGGCGTCCGTTAACCGGACGCAATTCCGCTTTGCGAAATTGCGCATCCTGCCTGTAGGGGCGGGGGAGATAAAGCCGGGCGGGCTTTAAGCGCGAAGGAGTTTTAAATATGAGTAGATGTAATTCGACAAAAAATCTTGAGATTCATCACAAACGGCGTGATGGAGGGAACGGCATTGGGAACGCGCAGGTTCTATGCCAAAAATGCCATGAAAACACCGGTTCGTATGGTGTACGCGGCGAAAGCCCACCGGAATTTTCAGAACAAACAAAAGCGGAGGCGCTAAAACGCGCAGAGTATCGTTGCGAGTGTGAAAAGGATGGATGTCATGATGATGTCGAGAAAAAGAAGATGTTGCAGAATTTGCTGACAAAAAGGCTGAACGGTAATGACTAAATTGGGAGAAAAAATAGAATTGGATTACTCAGATGTCGTTGACATCTGTTAATCATACACAATTTCGCAATGCGGAATTGTACACCCGCTTCTTGTGGGCGGGAAAATTTATAGTCATGCGGACTTTAAACGCAAAGGAAGCATTATGGGTATTTTAGGAAGTAATGCAAGAGGCGTCTGGAATGGCGCGAATCCAATCGGCGAGCCTACCACGGGCGCCGGAAAGTGCGGAGAGGGTTTTAACTGCGGTGGCGGCGGCGGAAAGTGCGGATATAGTCTTAACTGCGGTGGCGGCGGCGGAAAGTGCGGAGATGGTATTAACTGCGCTGGCAGTTGAAAAATGACACCGGCGTTTGTAGATGATATTTTCGTCTACACGTCCGGTTACAGGAGCCTCTACTTAAACCCGGAGGCTCCTGACTGGATAACCATAGATGAAAACATAAGGGAATATACAGATGAACGATAACTGTATCGTAAAGTTTTTTGAAAACCTCAAAAAGATAGTGTTGAAGATTTTCAATATTAATATAACGACAACAAAAGGTGATGCTTCGCCAATAATCAATGGAGATAATAATGTCTACAAAAATTGAAACCGAAGGCAATCAATCGCCTATAATAAATGGAGACAATAATACCATCATTTTTAATCTCAATGAACCTCTTACCGATAAACTGTTAATGATAGAATTGTCAAAACTACAAGAAGATGATTTTG
>JAIRPM010000001.1 GCA_031257075.1 Spirochaetaceae bacterium | reverse complement strand
TCGTAGCCCATCTGGGTCAGTTCCGCGCCGTCGGGCGGCGGCAGCGTCCCTTCCGGCCCGACGAGTTTGCGGGAATAGTTCTGCACCCCGATAAAATCATCGTTTTGCAGATGCGGCAGGTAATGCAGCAGTTCCTCATCGTATTCCGCTTCCGCGTTGGCTTCGCCGCCGGGCAGCGCCTGGAAATCGTGCAGGGAAAGCGTCATGCCGATTTTTAATTGCGGGCACACCGCCTTCATCGCGTCACGGGCTTTTTCATGGGCGCGGATGATCACCTTGTCGCCTTCGGGAGTGCGTCCCGAAAGAAAATGGTGAATCTGCTGCGGGTTCATGCCGCCAAACGCTTTTGAAAGCCCCGCCATTCGAGCCGCCATCTGGCTTGCCATGCCGGTATTGACGCCGACCTGGACTTCGCCTTTTTGCGTGTCTCCGTTTTTGGCGGCGGCCATTTTCGCCATCATTGCCTGGGCGATTTTCTGGAGTTGCAGGCCCATGTTCGCTTCGTTTATCGTGCAGACATATTCCAGTTCGTTTCCCAATTCACGGGCAACATATTCGCAGTAAGCGGCGAAATAATCCGCCGTGGTTTCGTTCTCCCATCCGCCTTCCATTATCAACCATTTGGGGGACGAAAAATGGTGCATGGTAACAACCGGCGCAACGCCATTCTTCCGGCAATAACGGAGCACTGCGCGGTAATGGTCAATCTCCTTTTGCTCGAATACGCCTTTTTCCGGTTCTATGCGCGCCCACTCGATGGAAAACCGGTACGCGTTGAGGCCCGCGCCGGCCAGCAGGTCGATGTCTTCTGTATAGCGGTTGTAGTGGTCTGCACAGCCCCCCGACGGTTCTTTGAACATGGACGGCTCTGACTGTTCCATCGCCCAAAAATCGCTGTGGATATTGCCGCCTTCAACCTGGTGAGCCGCCGTTGCCGCTCCCAGCAGGAAGCCTGGGGGGAAGCCTCCCCCCTTGTCAAATTTTTGCATACCGGTTTTCCTTGTTTTCTCTGACTAGAACATCATCATAAAGCCGATACCGGCAAGATGCGTGTCCGCACTCTTTAGTTCCCCGGTCGCGGTAGGAATCGCGTTTGCATATTCCTGCCGGTTAAATTGATAGAACACATCCATCATGATAGAACCCAGGCGGAGGCTGGCGCTCGGCTTAATGCCCCATTCAATATCAAGCACGTCTTTGCAGACACCGATGGTACCTTCCAGCCTGACGGACATCATCCCCATCGGTAACACGTTGTAGCTAACATAGGGAACGAATTGGAAGTAAGGAGAGTTGACTATATCATACTCTATCTGGTGCATACCCTGTTGAGCCAGTATAGATGCGACACTCGGATCTATATCCATGATAACCGCCTTGTCGCCGAACACGTCGCTGCCGTAGAATTGTTGTACCATATTGATGCCGAAGCCCAGTTTGTCGATGGCATACCCGACAGTTTCGGCAATGTTGCCGTACCCGAATTTGTCAAAGGCGGTGATGTTATACAGGCCGCCGTGTACCATCGCGGTAAGGTTTTTAACCCCCTTGAAGTTGAAGCCGAAAAACGCCCATGTGCCGTCAGCAAAATGGAATCTTCCGTCTTCTTCTTCTGTTGTTACTTCGTCAAGGTGTTTGTAGTAGGGCCCCATGTGCGCAAACGCCTTCCCCGCCATTTGCTCTACCGATGATAGTACATCGTAATTCCACAGCCTGAGTGAATTGCCGCCTTCGCCGTAATACGCGGGAAGGTAGGTGCGCGCTTCGTAGCGGTCCATAGGGTCGGCATCGCCGTCAAACCGGATGCCGCCTACCACATTGAAGAGGTCGGTCTTGTATTCACCCGCAATGCCGATTTCCTTAAATGCTTCTTCGATTTTCGGCCACGCAACATCGGTCTGTGTCGTTTCATCACCGGCATAGGGGGCCAGCCCAAACCACTGGAACCCGACATTCAGCCCTTTAACGGGCTTAAACTCCATCCGCAACGAAATATGCTTTTCATCGGTAAAGCGGTAGGGGTTGCCGTAGCCTTCGGTTTTCCAGACTTTGCTGCCCGGCATATAGTAAAATTCATCATAGGTTCTGCCGACAGTCATCTTGATTTTATCATCCAACGCGCTCAGCCAGAAACCGGCGTAGCGCAGCTCTACCCAGGGCTGATTCCAGTCGGGGGCGTTCATTTTCCTGCCGACGTTATTTCCGATAGGAAGTTCGTTCCAGGTAAAGTTGTCTATGCCGTAGTTCTGCGCCCAGAGCGTGGCAAAAAAACCAAACTTCATGCCGTTTGCGCCGGGCACATCGCCTGAGTTGTAGTGCAGATCAACCTCAAAGCGGTTTTCCTGCCAACTGGGATTGATGAACCCCAAATGCCAATCCTCATCAATGGTGGTGTCCTTTTCCGCCGCGATACCGGTAAGGATCATGCCGTCAATTTGCAGGGTTCCCATGCCGAACACCGAAATCACGTTGGGCTTTGGTACCGGCATCTGCGGCGCGGCAGTGGCTTGCTGGGCTTGTTCCTGCGCCTGCTCTTGTTCCTGGGCGGTTACTTGTATCGCAAGCGCAATGAGAGCCGCCGTGATACACACGATTTTTTTCATACGTTCCTCCTTAAAATACTGTTGAGATCATTATCCCCTGCTTTTGAAAAAGGTGTTAGGACGCATTTGGCGACTTTTAGCATAATTTTGAAAAGCGCCGCTGTTTTCACAAAAATGTGCTATAATATACCTAATTTATGCTAATGGGCGTATAAATTTTGAGGAAGCCCAATTTTTCCTCTTGCTTCCTCTCTGAAAGCTGGCTAAACTATCTTCTATGCCCCTGAACAGCTCAGGTCTTTCCTCTGAAAACTCGTTTTTGCAAAACAACGAAAAAAGCCGAATTCTTGCCTCTACTCTGTTTCCGGGGGAGGCGTGGATTGCACATGGAGAAGGTATTTTCATCGCTAAAAGCCGACTCTCAGGGGGGCACAAGGAACAGGCTAAACTCTACCGGGAAATAGCCGATGCGCGTATCCTGACCAGCCGGGGAAGCGTTGCGTACTTCCTGCCGGAGCGTTCCGAGGGGGAGGAAATTGGCAAAAAGTATGCCGATACCGTTATAGACGGGGCAATCGTCGAGTTAAAGACCGTTTCCGGCAACCGGACAACGCTCGGCAAGTCTTTCAAAAAAGGCTATAAACAGGGCCAATCGGTACTGGAAGCCCACCCGGGCATTAAAGCGGAACATGACGTGTTTCTGCGGCTGTTTACCCCCTTTACAGTTGAGAGCGTCCGGGCAAAACTGGCCGGGGAATTGAAAAACACCACAGATAAAGGCCGCTGTATCTGTCATTTTGAGGCAACCGGAGAACTCTTTAGTTGGGATTATGATGAACTTCGGGCGATAACGGGTACGGCAGGGCAATAAAAAACCCGGCCTTTGCGGGACCGGATTGTGGCAGAGGAGGCTACAAAGCCGCCTCCCCTAGTGGCACTATACACGATAGCACTTTCTGTCATCAAAGTCAAGCCAAAAATCAAAAAAATTCCACGCAGATTGCGGAAAGCCCCTAATTATTTTCCGCGCAGATGTCAGCGGTTAGGACGCATTTGGCGACTTTTAGCATAATTTTGAAACGCGCCGCTGTTTTCACAAAATTGTGCTATAATATACCTAATTTATGCTAATGGTATTTTTCCAAAGGCAAGGAGGGCGGGAAAATGGAAAAACTGAAACTTATGGTAAATATCGTAAACAATTTCGGCGTTCAGATACGGGCATACGGCGAGCCTTTCTCTTGCCTGAAAGAATACGATAACGGTTTGCGCGTGCGGCTTTTCCAGACATTTGACACGGCGCGGCTTATAGAATTTATCCGTTCCATCGAGCCGGAAACTATGTATTTAACAAAAGACCTTTACGATTGTCATTATTGTTTTTTCGCCATAAACAGCCGTCCGGTTGAAACCGGCAGAATTGATTCTAACGTTGGCGGGGGTAACATCGTAATCGTCGGCCCCTGGGTTGACACGCTGCCGGGAAACGCGGATATAGATAATTTGCTGCAAAAAACCGGCATTCCGTACCATCTGAAATCCGAATTAGCGCATTACTATAATCACCTTCCGCTTATTTCTTTTCGCCAATGCTGGGAAGGCTTGCTGCTGACGCTTACCGGGTATCTCCAAACATCAGAAAAAAAATTCAACGCGGTCTATTTGCAATTCGATCCCGGAGACCCTTCAGGCGAGTACAGCCCCAAACAGGATGATTCGCTTTCGTTGCGCCTTATCGAAAAACTGTATCAGGACGAAGACGTTTTTCTTGAAGCCATAAAAGCGGGAGACGCCGGGCGGGCGCTGCAATGCCTGGGAAGATTCAATCAGTACCAGCCTCCCCAGAGGGCTTCGCAAAAAATCAGGAACGGCAAAAACTATTTATTGGCATTGAACACGCTGGCAAGAAAAATAGTGCAGAACAGTTCCGTACATCCTATGCATATTCATACGGTGTCCACTGATTTTTCCCGGCGGATAGAGGCCGCGGCGCAAAACGGCGAACTGAATATCATTTTTGAAACGATGATACGCCGGTACTGTTCTCTGGTACAGGAATATTCGCTCAGAAAATATTCAACGGTTGTCAGAAAGATCATTAACACGGTGGAGTTTAACCTAAAGGAGCCGCTTTCGTTAAATCTGCTTGCCGGGCAATTTAACATTGACCCGTCAAATCTTTCGCATCGCTTTACAAACGAAACGGGCATGACGCTTACGGATTTCATAAACCAAAAACGGCTTGAACACGCCCGCCGGCTGATTTCCGGCACGGCCATGTATGTTAACGAAATAGCGGAGGAATGCGGGTATCAGGATGTCAATTATTTTATCCGGCTTTTCAAGCGTAAATACGGAAAAACGCCGGGCAAATACCGCGATGCCGTAAAAACACCCCTCGCCTGATTTACCGCGAAGGC
>JAIRPM010000142.1 GCA_031257075.1 Spirochaetaceae bacterium | reverse complement strand
TACCGGCGCTTGTGTTTCCGGGTTTTCACGGACAGACGCGCTTGCCGATGTTTCGCTTATCCATACACGCATAGCCGCATTGGAACTGTAATTCTTGTACAGAGGCGGCAGCGATGCGGAAAAAGAAAGCGATTGCGTTTTGCTAAAAACACTAGCGCTCAAATTTGCGTTCAAACTATGAGCGCTCAAATCCTCACGGATAAATTCGCCCCAATCAACATCCCATTGGGGCATTATATCGTCCGGCGTTTGATACGTTTTGTTGTAATCAAATTTTGATTTTGCAAAAAGCCCTCCCACGTTGTAACTGACGGATGAACCCGAAAATACAGTACTCCAGTACAACGGCCTTATATTCAAACTGCCGCTGTACGAACTTGTCCAATAGGTAGAATTGTAGTCCGTTACCCGTATCTGCGCCTGCTCCAGTTTTGTATCGTATGCGGCCGATTCTGTATTGATATAGGTATGGTCCTGCCATGTGGCGCTTCCCGACAATGAGCCTGTTAATGTAAACAAACTATTATTTGATTCAGAAATTGATATACTGGTACTGCCGTCCGTTCTAAAGTTGTAAAATATTGATTCCGTATCCGCCCAATTGATATCTTTTGCCGTCTTCCACTTTGCGTTATCAAATTTCCATTCGCCGGCGCTGGATGGGTTGAACCGGTAGTTCCAACTAACGGTCAGCGCGCCGGTTCTGGGCATAGTAAACGTTTGGCTTAATATGGGCGGATTCATCGCAAGGGGGTTTGTCCCATCTACTGTGCCCGCCTCTTCGGTATCCACTTCAGTTTTTTTCCATGGCGAAACCGGCGTGCCTATTTCTTCGAACGGATTTGGAATTTCTTTGTCTTTTTCTTTTGCCGCATTCACTGTGCGCAGCGTGAGCGGAGTGCCGTCTATCGAGCCGCTTACCGAATACATGGTAAGTTTATCGGGATAATAAAACTGGCGGGAAGGGCTTTCTGTTGGAATGGAAGCGTCCAGCGAATCCTTATAAGCAAACTGCAAATAACTCTGCAAGCTGTTTATTCCAAGTGTTGATATATAAGGTGAAAATATACTTGTTGAAAGATTGGGGCTGATATTCATTGTCCATTGATACGTGCCTATGGTATACGTTTTTCGTTCTTCTTCCGCCAAAAACTGCCCTTTTTTGAGCATGCCCAGCCAATCCATCATTTCCTCTCTATTTTGCGTGTCTTCGTTTATTTTTGGGTCGGAATACAGCGGAATATCAAATGAAGCGGAACCAAATTTTGTGGAAAAGCCAAAGTTTGTTTTTAAGCGATAGCGAAACGGCACCTCAAAGCCAAATAAATTCGATGTGTTCCAATCGCTTTCATCATCAAATCCTTGGCCGCTCGCCGCCGTGTAGGGCGTATAATAACCGCTTTTGTTAAATACGGTACGCGTCCATCCAAGGCCGGCATCAAAATTAAAAGCGTTAAAAAATTTGTAGGAAGGCAAAGCCAGCCTCAGGCCGGTATAGAAACCAAGGTTGGCATATCCGTCAAGCAGCAGCGCGAATGTTTTTGAATCATCACCGCGCTGCCGTTTTCGCGTACTGCGCAGAAATATGCCATTAGGTTCTTTTTCCATACCCGCGCCGGAGCCGAGTATTTTTGAAATTGAATTTTCGCTTTTTCCGTCTTCTTTGACGCGCCCCCAAATATAGGTGGTTGTTTGGACGTAGTTACCGTCTTTTGTCCGGTTGCCAAGCACAGGATGAAACGCGGCTTCATCCGCCGGGAAAAAAAATACCGGCAGCCATAATACCGGTATTTCGCCTACTTTCAATACGCCGCTTACCAATGCCCAGTCAGACCCGGGAAGCACCCACAACTTTGCCGCATCAATAGACCAGAAATTTTCATCCTGCGCCGCATTGGTAATACGCGCTTTTTTTAGCACTGTTGTTTCAGATTCTTTCTTTGATATGACTTGTCCCGCAAAGCGGTAAGCGGTAGCGCTTCCCGCGAGAGAATGTTGTGAAACCGTATCAATAAAACTGCCGGCCCATGTGTCAAGATTCACCGTAATTGAATCACCTTCAAATGTTTCAGTTGTATCATTTTCTTCGCGTACATATTTAACATTGCCGGATGCGGTAACAATATTCCGGGTGCGGTTGTACAGTATTTCCCATGCGCTTATTTTGTGAATAGCATCGCCGTCTTTTAAGTTGATAGCAACGCCGCCGGAAAGCCGCGCATATTCTTCGTCCACCGATTCCAGCGTAAAGTATTCGGTACTTGCCGCCTTTTCTATCATGATTACTTTTTGTTCTTTTACTGCCCCTGTTTGAAGGGTAATTTTATAGTGATTGCGAAGCCGGCTCAGCAAATCCTCGCGCGTCCCGCCTTCGCTCAATCCAAGTTCCCGGCACCAAATAGCCAATTCCTGCAATGTAGACGTGCGTAAATCCATGTCGAGCATTCTGTCGGCATCTTCTTTTTCTTTTAGCGCGGCGCGTTCTTCCTCCGTCAATTCCGGTTCGGCCGGCAGCACCGGTTCTTCGTTGTTTTCAGCAGCGTCCACGGTGCCGCTTGCAGCGCCGTTTGCCGTTTGTGCGTTACTATCTCCACCGCCTTCACCTGCGGTTTGCTGCGCAAAGGCAAAAGGAAGAGCAAAAATAGAGAATATCACAACTATGAAAAACCGCGCCCCAAACCGGCTGGAGTAGCATTTTGGTAACACTATCATTAACAATATCGTATTATTTGAAGTTTATTCTATCGGTTGCCGGTTTACTGTTGTTGGTTGTTGGAGGTTCAGGGTTGAAAGCAGAAGGCAGGAAGCGCCGCTTACACAGCGCCGCCTCCTGCCTTCTATTCCTGGGCAAGGCCGCAAGTGAAGTTTTGCCAATGACAAAACTTCACTTATACGGTTACTTCAGTCTGGGCCAGTAGAAGGCCGCGCCGGTTTTGGTAAGGCCGGTGAAGTCCCAGGTGTCCGCGCTCCAGCCGAGGGTGCCGGTCCAGAACGAAGCGTTTTTAAGTTCGGTTTCGC
>JAIRPM010000036.1 GCA_031257075.1 Spirochaetaceae bacterium | reverse complement strand
TCATCTTTGACACGGTATTTCACCGCGATAAAACTTTCCGCATACTTTGTCGCAATGCCAAAAACGCCGGTAAACCACATCCACAGTACCGCGCCCGGCCCGCCGAGCGCCACCGCGGTACCGACACCGATAATATTGCCGGTGCCGATGGTTGATGCCAGCGCCGTAGTCAGCGCCCCGAACTGCGAAATGTCTCCCGCGCTGTCCTCGTCTTTCGTTACTGAAAGTTTGATAGCAAGCCCAAGTTTCTTTTGGATGAACCCTGTTCTGAAGGTGATAAAAAGGTGGGTGCCAAACAGCAGTATCAGAAGCCATGGCCCCCACAGCCAGCCGTCGATTATTCCTACGGCTTTTACAACTTTTTCCATAAAAATGCTCCTTTGTTGGAATGAAAAAAGTTTGGTGTTTTTTGTAAAAAAAATCTAGATACATGAAACCGTTTTTCAAGCAACACGGGCAACGTTGATTAAATTGAGGCTTCGGCAGGCCTTTAATTTTTGATTCCAGCCGCATCAGCGCCGGCCTATCTTGTATAAACTGCTGTTCGCCGTTAACATTGAAAATGTAATTCCGATAATCAAAATATATAGAGGAGTTTACTGTGGCTTACAAAAATGCGCTTTCGGCTTACCGGGAGACAAGGATAAAAACGGCAGGGCAGGGGCAGCTTATTATTATGCTCTACGATGCCGCTATCAAACAGCTTGATAGTGCGCTGGAGTGCCTTCATCCTGCCGCCGGGCAAAAAAGAGACCCGGCAAAAATTGAGAAAACCGGCAAATCGGTGCTAAAAACGCAAGAGATTATCACTGAATTAATGGTTTCGTTGGATATGGATGCCGGCGGCGAAATTGCCGCCAATCTTTTTTCTTTGTACACATGGTTTAACCATGAACTGCTAGAAGCAAGTATAACACAGGATGCGGCCCGTATAGCCACTGTGCGCGGAATGTTGGCAGACCTTCGTGGCACATGGCACCAAGCCATAGCCCAAACCGCCGCGGTATCCAACCGGGACGGGTTTGCCGGCGTGCGGCTGGCCGGGTAATATGGCGCACATTGAAGAGGCGGAAACGCAAAGCAGGGTAGCGCTTTTGAAGCGTTTCCGCCAACTTTTAGTTATGCAGCGGGAACGCTTCCGCACCTACCTTGAAACGCTCGACCTTCAAAAAAACCTGATTGAAAACGGTACCGTAGAGGAACTCTCCAACTACGTAGAACTGGAAGAAAAAATTGCCGGCGATATTTTTTCCCTGCAAAAAGTGATAGAGCCTTTGCAGGGTATGTACCGGTTTGCATGGAACGGCCTCGAACCGCCCGAAATACCGGAAATTCAAACTGTAGTCGAAAATTTAAAAAATGAAGCAAAAAACCGTTTGGAAAGAAACAAAACACTGCTGCAGGATAGAATGGCGCTTATCCGCAACGAAATCAAAGAATTGCGCGCCAGCCCTTACCGCCGCCGCCGTTCCGCTTACACTGCGGCGGCCCCTTCCTTGATTGATGTACAAGGCTAATGCCTTTCAAACGATTGCCCGGCAAAAAATGAAGTTTTTTATTGCTTTTTTTGCCGCCGTGCTGTATACTGTCAAAATCTTATTTTAACGGAGATTTTTATGACTTCTTTTTTGGGAAAAGTACCGATTCTAAAAACCGTCTACAAAGTACCTGGAGGCCTTATGGTCTGCCCTCTGGTGTTGGGCTGTATCATCAACACGTTTGCGCCTAAAGCGCTTGAAATCGGAAGTTTCACGACGTTCTTGTTCAAGCAAGGCGCGATGCCTTTGATTGCGGTGCTGCTGTTCTGTAGCGGCGCGCAGATTACGGTCAAAACCGCCGGACTTGCGTTGTACAAGGGGATAGTCCTCAACATTGCCAAAGTTCTGTTAGGGGTTTCCCTGGCGCTTATCATCGGGAAAATTTATGGGCAGCATGCTACATGGCTCGGCCTTACCCCGTTGGCCCTCGTTTCAGCGATGTCCAACTCCAACGGCGGCCTCTATGCGGCGCTGGCTTCCCGCTACGGTGATGATTCTGACGTTGGCGCAATAGCGATTCTGTCCAGCAATGACGGGCCTTTTTTTGAAATGGCTTTCATGGCGGGTGCCGGTCTTGCCAACATTCCATGGCTCACCCTGCTTGCGGTGATAGTCCCGATAATCATCGGGATGATTATCGGGAATCTGGATGATGATTGCCGGCAATTTTTGAAACCCGGCGTTATGCTCTCTATTCCGTTCTTTGCGTTTCCGCTTGGCGCGGGCTTAAGTTTCAAGCAACTGGTCTCGGCAGGCCCTCCGGGAGTGCTTCTCGGCCTTCTCACTATGGGCGTTACCGGTGTGGGCGGTTACTTTGTGTTCAAACTTTTGGTGCCCAAGAAGTACCGCAAGAACGCTGCGGTCGGTGCGGCAATCGGCACCAGCGCGGGGAACTCCGCCGCGACTCCCGCAGCCTTTGCCGCCGCGGACCCGTCCTTTGCATCTTATGCGCCGGTAGCAACCGCTCAATGCGGCGCTTCCATCGTCATTACCGCGATTCTCACGCCGCTGCTGGTTGACTTCCTCACCAGGCTGGAAGGCAAAAAAGGCGGCGCGCCCGCAGCAAGGCAAGCCGGCGCGGAACTCTAAGGTGATGCTGATTAAATCCCCGTTGGGGTTTAATCAGCATTGCCCCGGGGGCCTTTTGCCAAAGTGCCCGCGTTCCATTTTTTTAATAGTATTGAATTTACTGCGAGGACAGGTAATTCAATCAATGGGCCGATAACCAAAACCAATGAAATTACCGGCTGTAATGGAAATGTTATTGCCGCTATCGCCAGCGCAACCGGAGAATTTCTGGCTGAAGTGGTAAAAATCAAAGGTATAATGCCGGAAGCGGGAAGTCTCAGTTTTTTTCCCGTAAAAAACGCTAATGCAAAATTAAATATAAAAAACAGCATTAAGGGGGGAAATACATTTAAAAATATTTCTAAATGTTCAAGCAGCAAAGCGCCTTGTGAGGCAAACATTGAAATGATTGCTAAACAAAGCAGCAAAAATTGAATATCATCTGATTTTGTTAAAATTGTTTCAAGTATATGTTTTAGGCTGATTTTATTGAACATGATTTTTATTAAATTTGCTGACACTAATGGTATAATCAATACAAATACAATGCTTTTTATTATTATTGTGCCGTCAAAAGAAATTATTTTACCCATAAATAAAAACAAATATACCGGTAATAATACTATTTGCAGTACGAGATTTAACGGCAATATTGAAGAACCCAGCACGGTGCTGCCATTTGCTAATCCGGTAAAAATCAAATACCAGTCCGTGCATGGAGTTACCATAAGCATAATAAAGCCGGTTTGCAAATCACTATGGCCTGCCATAAATATTTTTGATAACAATAAGGCAAATAACGGTGTCCAAACAAAATTTATAATGAGCGCTGAAAGTGAAAAACGCACATTATAAAACGATTTTGTTATTTCTTTAATGTTTATAGTTAAGAAAACAAAAAACAGCATTGTCATTAAAAAAAGCCCGGTGAACTTGCCCGAATGCTGTGCGATAAAAGGATTTGCTTTGCCTGTTACTATGCCTGCCGCCGCCGCTAACATTATAAAAACCGGCTGTAGTTTGGAAAAAATGCTCATAAGAGAAATCCGTATTCGTATGCTTTCGGCGCTATCTTTGCCGCCAGCGCCTTTTGCGCGTCCCGCACACTGCCGATGAGCGTGTTGTAGGTTTCATCGGCGGATGTTGCGTTCATACGGCAATTGCCGGCGCCGCTTTCCCTGCGTCCCTGAAAGAATTGGCGGATGTCGTAGAATGAGGCGTTGGCACGCCGGCCGCAGTCATTGGCGGTGTTACCGTTCCTGATTTTGGCGTGATAGTATTTCCAGAGTTCCCGGCCGGCGGAGAGGACGGCGCGGGCTTCGGGGCTCAAGGGTTTATCTTTGAGGTATTTGCGCATAAAGCCGCTTTCAAACTGTTCTTTCGCGCCGGCTTCCTCTTCGGTAAAAGGTATCCAGTGGTTGATACCGTCACTGCGGGAAATATAATTTTTGCCATGAAACAGCGTAAAAACCAAACAGTTGTTTTGGAATGCGGCATCGTCTTTGTATCCGTCATTGGGATAAAGAAACTGGTCTTGATTGTTAAGCCATGTATGTTCTATACAGAGGCGGACAGCAAAATATATGCAGCCTTCAATTATATTTTCTTTGTTAAACGCGAAATAGTTAATATGATGAAATCCCTTGTTAATCATAATATACGGCTGATGCGCGTTTTGAAAATCGGGCGCATAATTTCCCATAAATCCTATTATATCATTTTTGTAAATAGTATATTCTTTTATCCAGTTATTTATAGATTTGCTGCTGTTATGAAATTCCTTTTCTATAGGCGCGCGTTTTCCATCAGCGTTAAACACATCGAGTTTAACTGATTTAGGAAATTTGAAATCACAATCATTATAGGACAACTGCCAAATCAAAAAGCCTATAGGAAATCTGCCCTGGACATTATCGAATGTATTAGAAGGGCAGACAAATCCTTTTAGAAACCGTGCCGAAAACGCGGCGCGAAACCGGGCAAAATTAGATGAATTTATATATTTCATCGTAGAAAACACGGCCAAATACGCGCCTTTACATGTATCAGCGATACGTATCATAAAAAGCGAATACAACTCATTTGCCGCTTTTCCCAAAACAGTCTTGTATTCATTATGAATGGCGTGTTGTTTAGAAACTTTAATTCTGTTTTTACCGGTGCCGCTTACTGTTCGTGCATTGGTCGCCTCCGCATACGGCGGATTGATGTATACAATTAATTTTTTACGTTTTTCTTTATCATCAATTATCTTTCGCAATTCTTCCGGCAGTTTATCAAAACTATCATTCAGAAAATCAAATTGGAATATATGACTGGGAAGCAGGTTTAGATGTTTGTCAAGGCCAATAAGGCTCTGCATCGTTTCCACATTGCGCTGCTCGATATCGGAAGCCCATACAGTAGAGGGATTGGCAAGCCCCGCAAGCAGGTTGCCCGTTCCGGCGGCGCAGTCCCAGATATAATACTCGTTCTGCCAGTCGCTGCCGTGGCAGTCGCTGCCAAACACATCTGCCAGGTATTCTTTTGATTTATCCGCCCAGATTTTCGGCGTAAAGAAACTGCCGCGTATTTCACGGATATGCTGCGGTATCAACAAATCGTCCGGCACGTTTCATCCCCTCAATGGTTATGCTATCATAGCCCGGCGGATGGTTCAAGCGCAGCCGGGGTAACGCGGTCGCATGATGCTAACCGGCGTTGCCCTAATTCGTTGTTATTCTTTAGTAAATAGTTCTGATTCTCTATTTATTGTGAGGTCAAATGAATTGCTATCCCTTAAAGTTCCGGTGTATGAAAGCGTTGAAGGAACCTCTATCCAGACGCCATTTACATAGCCGTGGGTTGTGGTAAGGGTTATTGCTTTGTCTTCCAGTTTCAATGTACCTTTCGCAGTATCTGTTTCAGACGCCAGCGTGCGTAGATACCAATCTTTCCCAGTAATAGTTATTATGTAATGTTCACTTTCCCATCTACCATCTAACGGGCCGCTGCTATCATCGTCCTTATCGCACCCCGCTAACGCGAAGCCGAAAACCAAGGTGAGGATGCTAAG